>JAQXAF010000051.1 GCA_029253085.1 Luminiphilus sp.
GTGGTGAAAAGCGGTTCGGCGGCGGCTGTGTGGGCCGCCCGCCGAGTTTAGGTTAGATCAGGCAGGTTCCCAGGCGTCTGGCAGTGAGGCGTTAACCACGCCACCATCGACAGCTACCGTTTCCCCGACGACATAATCGCCAGACCTTGCAGCGAGATAGATAGCGGCCGCGGCCATATCCTCATCGGCACCGATACGCCCACTGGGAATTCCAGGAGCAATGGCATCGCCATAGTCACGGGCTGCTTTGTTCATTTCAGAGGCAAAAGCGCCGGGGGCAATAGCCGTCACGTTTATGTGATCAGTGATCAATCGTGCCGATAGGCGCTTGGTGAGGTTAATCACCGCCGCTTTAGAGGCCTGATAGCTGTAGGTTTCCCAAGGGTTAAGGCGCAAGCCGTCAATCGAGGCAATGTTAATGACTTTGCCTGGGCGCGCCGCTGTGGCAGCAGCTTTCAAGTTAGGAAAAAGTGCCTGCGTCAAAAAGAACAGTGACTTCACGTTGAGGTCCATGACCTTATCCCAGCCTTTCTCTGGAAAAGCTTCGAAATCTTGGCCCCAAGCGGCGCCAGCATTATTAACCAAAATATCGAGCTTAGGCTCTTTTGCGGTCATGGCTTCGGCGAGGGCGCGGCAGCCATCAACGGTGGAGATGTCGGCGGGGAGGGAGTGGCAGTTATCGCCGAGCTCGGCGGCGACCTCGTCACAAACTTCAGCTTTGCGCGATGAAATGTAAACTTTGGCGCCTTGTGCAATAAAGCCTTTGGCAATCATGAGACCAATGCCTCTTGAGCCACCTGTCACCAGGGCAGTCTTGCCTGCCAAAGAAAAAAGGCTGTTTGTATCCATAAATCCGTCCTGTCGCATCATGCATTAATGAAGAGGGCAAACCCTACCGATTACCGGCGAGGTATGCCAGCCCATTGGACTCTGGCATGATCAAAAGATTACCAATCTACAAAGAGGAGAGTCGTTCTTGTCTTCAGAAGACGATAGCCCAACCGCTGCAGAGCTGGCCCTGCGCTTGCAGCACAGCGCACGCTTGGCCTCGGTGGGTAAGTTGGCGTCCAGTGCGGCCCATGAAATCAACCAGCCGCTTAATGTCATTCGCATGGCGGCATTCAATGTACGCCGAGCGATTCAAAAAGGGACGTTAGATCCCGAGTCTGCGCTGGTTAAACTTGAGCGTATCGACAGCCAAATTGCTAGGGCCGCGCGACTGGTCGGCGGCATGAAAGCTTTTTCGCCAACCACAACCGATGCGCCGACAGCCGTTAGTCCCACCGATGTCTTGACGACAGCGCTTCAGCTTATGGCCAAGCGTTTTACCGCTGCAGACGTAGAGCTCATTCACGAACCTCGCGACGGTGATGAGACCGTGCAGGCTGCCCCGAGTGCCTTTCAGGAGTTGGTTATTCACCTTTTAGATAATGCCATCGAAGCTTACAGTGAAGCCCCGCAGCGCAACCCGTTATTGGAAGGCGATAACCTAGCACCACGTTGGGTGAAGGTAGGGGAGGCTGTGCAGGAGCAGGAATTTATCATCACCATTGAAGACGCAGCGGGTGGGCTTTCCGCAGAGATCGTCGACCGCGCCTTTCTGCCCTTTGTTACAACAGCCCAGGATGGCAGCCACGCAGGCCTCGGATTGACGGTTTGCGCGAGCCTCGCCGCATCAATGGGCGGCGCTGTAATGCTGGATCCTACTGATTTGGGATTAGTGGCGACCGTGCGTTTACCCCTAAAAGCTATTTAATTTGTCGGCGTTCAGCCACCGTTGACTAAAGGGCTGGGGGTAGCCTCAGCCCAACGTGCTACTTATTCAGGGTTAGCATGTACTTCGCTACTTCCAGCCGCATTTCCTCAGACAGGTGGCTCTGCGGTGGCATGGTTGGAAAGTCGGGCCGCTTCTTCTCGGGTGCCGCAATGTACTGCGCGATGGCACTGGCGTTTTCGCCATACTGCGCCTTAATCGCCATAACGGGAGGGCCAATCATGCGTACGTTATAAGTGTGACACCCGGCACAGATGCCTTGATAGACCAGTTTGGCGCCGTCTGCGTCGACGGTAATGACCCGGGGTGCAGCGGGTTCAGACAGCATTTTTGTGCTGACCCCTCGCGTAGTCCCTGCCAGCGCGGGTGCCGAACCCACGGCGTCCGCCGCGCGAACGGTTGGGCTATTGCAGTCGCCCCAATCGCCAAGGCCAAAGGTGCGATAGGCCGATTTTCGGCTAACGCAGCTTTCTCGATCGGCATGGGCCGCCCCTTTGAAGGCTAGTATGTCGGGCCCCGTGGTAGAAAATTGCGTCAGCATTAAGGCTTTCACTTCGGTGGCGGGGTCATTGCCGTTATCAAACATCACGTTATCCAGAATTTGCACGCGGTCTGGGTTGGGGTCAGAGTCGGGATCACCTGCCACATCAGTTGCAAAGTCTTGGCTGGTCACAATGATGCCCGCGGTATTGTTACCCGTAATAATATTGTCCTCGATAATCACGTCGTCACCGGCCAAAATCAGCATGCCGGTACCAGAGGGTATGCCTGCTACAAGTGATCCGGGAATCGCAAAGTTTGGCGTGTTGTTATTGATGACGGTGTTGCGCCGAACGATGGCATCGTATGAGGTTTTTATGGGCAGCCCCGGCGTAATAAACACCAAAATACCGCCGGTATTGTTGTGGGCAATGTTGCCTTCAACCAGGGCGTGACGGCTGTTTTCAATTTCAATACCGGCGACGTTATCAAATACCCGGTTATTGCGAACGTCGATGTAATCACTCATGCCCACATAGATAGCGGCGTCTTCGATACCACTGAGCACGTTGTTTTCGATCAATCCGTTTTCACCGAACTCAGGAAAAATGCCGTACACGCCGGTATCTACGACCCAGTTATTGCGTATCGAAAAGTTATTGCCGGCCTGGCCCATAATGGCATTGCCTTTGTAGTTCGTGATTTTGAACCACTCCACAGTGAAGCCGTTGCCCGAATACAAAATGGCATCGTTCAGTTGTTTGTCGCCCTCGAGGTTGGGCCATTCGCCGTCTTTCACCACACCACGCAGGGTGATGTCGTCTTTGTCGACGTAAACGGTTTCTCGGTACAGGCCAGGATGTACCTGAATAATGTCTCCGGGGCTCGCCGCTTCCACTGCGGCCTGAATTGAATCGCCCTCACGGACATCATGAACAGCCGCATAGCTGTTGCCTACAGCACAGGCTAAGAGGACGACTAGTGCCTTAAAGCTGCGATGGGTGCGGGCCGAGTGCAAACAGGTTGCTTGTGAGCGTGTCATGGCAGTGCCTTTGGTTGTCTTGGTAGGTGTTCAGGTAGTTGAGCAGTGAGTTGAGAGTTATTGTTAGGTCGAAGGTTTAACGCAGTCTTACCCTCCGGGGCAAGTCGGGTAGCACGAGCGGGGGGTAGCCCCGACGGCAGATGTTTCGGTATTTCGGGCAAAAACGCCTGATCCGTGAGGGTCTGCAGAAAGTCGACGAGCCGATCGAGCTCGTCCTCCGTAAGCTCAGGATTCCAAATATGCCAGTGCAATCTTAAGTCCTCACCCTCGGGAACTCCATGGCCTCTACCTCCGGTATAAAACGCTGCGGCCTCTCGCAGCGAGTCAAAGTTGCCGGCGTGCATATACGGGGCAGTCAACGCCACATTGCGTAAACTGGGGACTTTAAAGCCGCCGCGTTGGCTGGCATCTCCCGATGTGCCCGCGGCACCCGGGTCTAAAGGGCGACCGTCACGTTCGGGCACCCCCAGTACGGCAATTTGTTGGTTAGTAAACAAGGGTGGGGTATGACACTCCGCGCAGCGCGCCACAAATGAGCGAAAAACATTAAGACCCGCCTTCTCCTGAGATGAGAGGGCATCGTGAACGCCATGGGCATAAAGGTCGTAACGACTGTTCAGGGAGATGAGGGAACTTTCAAAGGCGACCAGTGCGGCATAGACCTGATCGAGAGTCAGTGCGTCTTCTTTGAATGCGACTTTAAAGAGCTTCGAATACACCGCGTTGCTTTGTAGTGTTGCTAACAGCGTTGCTGGATCATTGCCCATTTCGTTATCGGCATAGAGTGGTCCCTGCAGCTGCGCTTCCAATGATGACTTACTGCCGTCCCACAACAGTTTTTGGAGAAAGGCGACGTTCCAAAGAGAGGGTGCAGACCGCGCGATCTCTGTGCCTTGCACGCCAATGCTGAGACGTCGGCCATCACCCAATCCCAGTGCAGGGTCGTGACAGGTCGAACATGCCACCTCACCATTCTTGGACAGTAATGGATCGAAGAACAGGTAGCGGCCAAGATCAATTTGCTGTGGCGTAAAGCCATCTCTCACCGGGGGTAAGCCCGTTTTCGGCCCGCCAACACCTTTGCCATAAAGCGAGTCGTAAGCCAAATATTGGCTGTGCAGTTTGCAGTGCCCTGTCTCATCAAGTCGCAAGGCGGGTGGGCAGAAGTTCGATAACTTCGGTGCTTCGGCAGCAGTGACAAAGGCTGCTGCTGTCAGGGCGAGCCAAATGTAAAGCAATGCGCGCATCTAGGCTTCCGGAGGCAGGGTGGCAAGGTAAGCCGCGATCGATTCCAAAATGTCGGTATCGGTGATCGCTGGGGCTAACCGCACCATCTGCACACCCCAGCGATCCTCTGGATGGGCGCCCCGCAGACCGCCGCGGAATTTTTCATACTGTGACAACACATACCAGTCGTTAAGGCCTGCCAAAGCGGGTGCTTCGAGGGCCACATTGCCCAAGGCATTGGAGCCGTGACAAGCGGAGCATAAATTAAGGTGGTAATCCTTGCCCTGGGCTAAGTCGCCTTTAATGGTGGTGGCAGGCAAAACATTGGGCAGTGTGTCGATGTAGCTGGCCAGATCAGCGATGCTCGGGTCACTCAGTCCGGCACTGCTGGCAGCCATCATGGACCCATGGGTATCTTCAGGGTGTGCACCGCGTACTCCATCTCGGAAGTGACGTAGCTGGCGCGCAATATAAACGGGGTCCAGTGAGGTTAGTGCGGGCGCTTGGAGCGATTCTTGCCCAATGCCTTGAGCGCCATGGCAAGAAAGGCATTGTGATCCGTAGTCACTAGCACCGGCCTGCGTAGGGTTGATGAGTGCTTGGGATGCCTGGACACGGTCGCTTACGTTAGTGGTTGAGTTCTCGGTTTCACCACAGCCCCCTAACGCGATTGCCACAAGGATTAAAGCTAGCCAGCGACTTGTTCCGATATCCATAGGTCCTCCCCCCGGGGGCCTGATTACACCGACAGTGTAAGCCACTTCGGCGTAAAGGGCAGCGCCCTTCAAAAACGGTAAATGGCTTCGATACCCCACGTTCGCGGGTCTAAGATACGTATGATCGGTGTTCCAAACACCGCTACGGTCGTCTGGCTGATGCCGCTTAGGCGATCTTCATCGGTAAGGTTTCGTCCCCATAGGGCAACTTCCCAGCGGTCCTTTGGGTGACTCCAGGCAACGCGACCATTCACCAGGCGCCTATCGTCGGTATACCCACTAATCGATTCAAAATCGGGATTGTAGTTGGCGTCGTCTGCGTCGCGTGTGTTCTCGGCGTAAATGTACTCACCGCGCACCAGCAAATTACCTGCAGCCAGTTTGGGCCGCCAGTTCAGGGTGAGCGTGTAGTTGCCCGCCGTGTCTGAGCTACTGTCAAAACGCGTAAGCTCGCCTTTGGCATCGTAAAACTCGCCCGATTTATTCTCTTCTTCACGATAGGTGGTTAGTGCCGTAAACAAGAGATCCTCGGTAATTAACCAGCTTAAGTTTAGCTCTACGCCTTGAACAGACGAATCGACGTTAATGACGGTTGGGATCGCATTGTCTTGACCGGGTGGACGGGTTTCTACCGACCGCTGTCGACCATCCACTGACAAATCAAAGAGCGCCAGCTGAATTTGAAGTTTTTGGTTAAACAAGTCTCCCTTGAGACCGAGCTCATATTGCTCCGAATTTTCTGGTCGCAGCGGTTCTTGCGAGGTTTTTATAGCGAGGGAGTCGAATCCTCCAGCCTTATAGCCGGTGGACGCTGAGCCATAGGCAATCAGTTGCTCACTCAAGCGGTAAGTGGCCACCAGCCGCCCGGTCGTCTTGCTCCAGCTGTCCTTCGCGATGGTGGGACTTGTGGCGGCCCCAGCGTATTCCCCAGAGGCATCGATAAAAATTTGGTTACTGACACCGGGGCGAAGGTCGGCAAAAGTTGTGGGTGGAACTAACCAGCTAAACTCCTTGGTATCTTCGCTATAGCGCAAGCCCGCAGTAAGAGATAAGCGATCATTCAGCGCGTACTCGACATCGGCGTAAAAACCGTAGTTCTCAAACTCGCCCTCGTTAATAATAGATTCTCTCCAGACTTCGCCGGCGAAAGAGGGCCCAAACAACATGGGCTCCCCTAAGGCGCCCGAGATAAATTCGTACCAAAAATCACCGGACTCCCTAATTTCAGCGCTGGTGACTGGTATACCCACTGCATTTAGGGCGATGGCATAGTCGTCTGGTTTCCAAATATGGTCCATATTGAAGCCGAAGCCAGCATTGAAATCTTGAGTGACCAATCTTGCGATTGAATCTGCCAATGCGTTGGCCTCAGTGCGTTGATAGGTGTTTTCGAGGCTATAGGTAGCGCCCATCACCGCGTTAATACGATCGCTGTTGTAGTTGAATCGCCACTCGGCATAAGCAATATCGGAATCTTCAACGTTATTAGTATCGAAGTAGCGCGTGGCATCGGCCGTACCGTCTTCGTCTTGTCTGTTAGTGGTCTCAAAATCGCGATAGTTGGCAATGGCGGTCATAGTCCATTGCGCATTTAAATCTTGAAACCATTTGCCCGTAACGCCCCACATATCGCGGGTTTCCTCGCCATTAATGACATCGTTGGCATACCGCCCACTGAAGGGGTTAGTGTTGAGCGAATAAGGGCTGACACCAAGTGCCATACTGGGAGCCTGATCGAAGCGATCGACATCGACGGCCAACTGAAGTGTTGTTGTCTCCGAGGGTACCCACCGCATGGCAAGCCGCCCAGCCCAGTTGCCTTTTTCGGCGGCATCAAATTCGGCGGCTTCGACATTTTCCGAAATACCATCCCGCTGATTTACCAGGGCATTGGCTCTCAGGGAAAAGGTATCACTGACGGGGATGTTCACCATGCCCTCTAAACGCATGAGGTTATAGTTGCCTGCTCGCAGGCGTGCAAACCCCTCGAAGGTATCACTGGGAGCATTGGGGATCATATTCACGACGCCCGCCGCTGCGTTTCGTCCAAATAGCGTTCCCTGGGGACCACGAAGAACTTCAACTCGCTCTATATCGGCGAAGGCGACAGTAGTTGCAGCCCGGGGTAAGTAGGCATCATCGTAAAACGTAGCTACCGAAGGGTCTCCGCCGGTTGAAATATTCGGGCTTGAAATGCCGCGAATCTGGTAGCCTTGCTGCGTAAAGCTTTCTCCACCAGCATCAAAGCCCACAATATAGGCGCCTATATCCTGCAAATTGAGTGCGCCCGTATTAATGATATCTCGCTGGGAAAATGTGCTGATCGCAATGGGCACGTCAATCGCTTGCTGCTGCCGTTTTTGCGCGGGGACGAGAATCTCCTCAAGCAAACTAGAATCAGGTTGCGCGTGAGTGCTTGCAGACAAAGCCAAATTTAACGCGGCGACAATGATCGAGGTCGCTCGTAGCATGGGTCAATCCTTCAGTGTGTGAACTGATTTTTTTATTAAATGACAACATAAGACGGATTGGCCTTAGGCTCAACCGCAGCAATTAGGCACTATGGCAGATACTTAAGTGCTTGCTAGACTGTGAATAGCAAATTTTCCGAGTAATTCATTGAACAGGAATCGCCCGAGGAGAGCTAATTTGTCGCAGGTACCCAGGTGCTCGCGTTTACAGACTTCTATAGTGACGGAAGGAGGCGCTTTCTAGTCTGAGCAAAAAAAAGCGGGCTATTAAAGCCCGCTCTGATACTCTTTTTAATGCTGAAGCTAGTGGGCAAGATTACTCGTCTAAGAAACTGCGGAGGTAATCTGACCGTGTGGGGTGACGCAGCTTACGCAAAGCTTTGGCTTCGATTTGACGAATGCGCTCACGTGTCACATCAAACTGCTTCCCCACTTCCTCAAGGGTATGGTCGGTGTTCATGCCAATACCAAAGCGCATGCGCAGTACTTTTGCTTCTCGAGCGGTCAGACCCGCGAGGACATCTTGGGTCGCTTCAGTCAGCCCCTCTTCGGTAGCCGA
>JAQXAF010000055.1 GCA_029253085.1 Luminiphilus sp.
GGGCATGATATGGGCTAATCGCTCGGCCAGGTCATAGCGCAACGGATGATCAAAATGAAAGCCATAGCGGCGATTGGCGGCCTCGACGACCTCGAGTATTTCAGGGTGGCAATTGCCCAATGGGTTGGTCGCCCAACCGTTTTGAAAGTCGATATAGCGTCGGCCGTCTAAATCCCAAACATAGTCTCCAGAGGCTTTATCGATAACAATTTGTCGGACCGGTCTAAACCCTCTGGAACCGGCCTTGTTTTCGTCTTGTTCAAAACGCTGCCCATTTTTAAAGAGAGGAATTCCGCGACGCAGTGCTGCTTTTGTTTTTGGGCCTGGAAATGGTTCGCTCACGGCATAGCTCCTGCATCGCCTAATAGGTGTCCCTTTAAGGCTCTAGGTTGCAGGAATTGGCGCGGCATTTCTAGACCGATTAACTGGCCCAACAGATCAGCACTGGCTAGGACAGTTTCTTATGGCCATGCTGTAAGAGTCGTACTGAGGCAAGCGTGCGGTTTGTACTGATGAACAGAGGTCGCTATGCGGGTAATTTCGGCGAAGCTATTACCCAGATAAATCAGACTTTAAAGAACGCATTAGGTACAGCTGTCGCTCACTACCGGCAACGGCTTCACTTCTGACAATATTGAAATAGGCGGAGAAAGCCTCTTCGAACCCTTGTTGGTTGTAGTGAGGAAATACATCTTCTCGGGTCTGTAATAGGCGAGCGACTTGACTATCCGACTTAGGAACAAATTCAATCACTAGCCATTGTGCAAGTTCCGCGAAGAGCCCTGCAATGCGGCTTAAAGGGGTGTTGTTACTGATGGCCAGATGATGAACGAGTGCTAGCGCGAGAATGGCATCACACCGGCCTCGTTGACGGAAAGAATCCCGTTCTTCGTTGCCCCAGCCAATTGCAGGAGAGGGGGCATAGAGATCTTGTAGCAAGGGTAGGACATTTTTGGGCGGTTCACTGACCAGGCGCCGATAATTGCGCTCAACCGCCACTGGGTCTATGTCTTGTGAAACGACCAAGCCTGCATGCCTTGCGGCGATACGACTGAACTCGCCAGTGTTGGCTCCCAGGTCATGCACGACATTTAGGGGCTCGTCGATAGCGCTCAGGTAATCGTGGACCAGCCTTCGCTTTTCGTCAGTGGAGCCATCGCTGTAGTTGGTATTGTCGTAATAATCGCCCCATTCAGTTTGTGGCGGCTTCCATTGCTGGCTTTTTACAGCAGACGCCAAGCTTTCCACAATGGCCTGCAAGCCCGTTTTGGACAGCTGCCTGGGGTTTTTGGTTGTGTCGCTTTTGGCGGTCGTCGGCGTGCCTGCGGCATCGGCATACGTCTCCTGCATTTTCGCATGGAGATGAATGTGAGTTTGTAAGCTGTAGTTAAACCGGGTTGTTAGCGGAAGCAGACTACTGGCAAGTGACAGTGGTATACCGTCAATATAGGTGACCAGAAGCTTACCCAGCCCCACATCGACACGCGCCATGAGTGCGAGTGGCGCTAGAAAGTGCTGGCAAAACTGCCGGTACGCAACCCAGGGCACACCCTCCACATAGGGCTCGAACGACAGGGTATCGATAAATACGGGTTTACCATGTCTAAACTGAACGTTGTAGGCAGAAGCATCCTTAAGAATATAGCCGTGCTGCAGTGCTACGGTTTGAATACGTAGCGTAAGCATCGCCGCATCTTGTAACTGGCTAAAGCTCCACTCATAAGGGTAGGCGATATAGGGGATAACTTCGGGTGCAATGACGCGATAGCAATCCGGGCCGCGCTGAATGTTAGACGCCGTGACGTCTTCATGGGCGACTAGGTAGCCTTTATCAACCAACACCTCATAGAGTCCCGAAGACATAAATTGATCGAAGTGTTTAGCGAAACCGTTGTTGATTTGGCGATAGACCCGATCGTTTTCAGCGAAGACAAAACCGCTGGGATCACGAAACGACGACGGTAGGGCATCTAAGGTCACAATGTGTCGCCTTGTGTTCTGTTTACTGGGCGGTGTTGCACCTACTGTTCGTCTTCTTTTTTAGGGCTGCCTTCTTCCTCTTCTTCCAGCAAGCTCGTCTGCTTGGCTTTACCAAAAAAGCTGAGAATTCGATACCAGTAGGTCTTGATCGTAAAGCCCGCTACCGCAATTCCGGCAATGAGACCTTGCAAGATCATGCTGCCCGTACCGGGATCGAGGTAAGCAAAGGTTTGAGGCGAGAAAACTATCAACACGGAGGTAATAATGATTTGGTACATTAGTCGTTTCACGCCGCAGAGTAATTTGGACGCACATTATGGACTATTTGGCACATGCAGGGAACTAGGCCTAAGCTGGTTAAGCGCACGCTGACAGATACGTTACTGGGTGTTTATACCTACCTCGCATTGGAATGGTTGTTCCTGGTCACCAAGCCTTCTTTTTTTACCGTTTTAAGCTGGCCTGAGCGCATAACCATTTTAGCGACCGCCGCTTTACCCTTGTTAGCGGTGATTTTCGTCTTATGGTTGTTGATGGTCCTGTTAGCGCGCGTGCTCTTTGCAGTGACGAAGCAGCGTTTTGACACCATATTACTATCGCTACCACTGACGTTGCTTTTTACGGCCCTTGCTACACTCTTGGTCGATAATTTCACCTATACAGCAGCCAGCATTGGCATCGTATCGACTTCGGGGGGCGCGGCTCTGGTTTATCTTGCTGCGGTCAGTATTTTGGGGGTTGGCATTTTTCGTAAACTGCTTCGCCGTTATGAGGCGTCCTCCGTAGCCTCCAGCCGTGGTTCCCTAGCACTGCTTTTCATATTGCTCATAGGTAGCAGTGGCGCGACGCTGCTCACGTTGTTTTCGGTAACTGAGGTGGCGGCCCCCAGCTCAGTAGGCTCAAAAGACATTCAGAAGTACAACGTGCTTTGGTTTGCGTCTGATGGTGTTGAGTCGGAATATATTTCAGGTTATGGGTATCCGGAAATTACCACCCCCAATCTTGATGCAATGATGACTGAATCCCTTGTTTTTGACGCTGCAATTTCAAACGCGGGGAGAACTACGGGTAGTACCGTCTCTATGCTAAACGGAAAGTATCCGGCTACTACCAAAGTTATATTTCCGCCTCATACGCTAACAGGCGCAGATGCTTTTCAGCACTTGCCTGGGATGCTCCGAGCTTCAGGTTATGAGGTTTTTCAAGAGTCCATTCGCTATTACGCAGATGGTCCAGATCTCAACATGCGGGAGGGCTTTGATTACGCGAATTCGCGGGCTATTGATAACACGTCAATTAAGGGTTTTTCTGGACAAGCACGTATTGCGTTTGCGCAGACCAATCATTTTAACGAACAGCTGTGGCAGCGCGTGAGGGAGCGAGCGCTACATCTCACGACGGTAAAACCTATGAGTCGTGCGTTTCAGGCAGCCACTGGCGGCACCACGGCCAAGGTTTATGGTAGACGTGATCGCCAAAGAATCGATTCAGCAACCGCGTTTATTCGTGAGTCAACCCAGCCATTTTTTATGCATATTCATTTGATGAATACGCACTGCTGTCGCTTCAAGCCGGAGTCGCGCCGATTTTCCGCAAATTTGGGCGAGCAGACTCGGCAGAATCGTGAGGCTTTTTTCCTCGACACCGTGGTTGATTCAGATAAGTATTTTGGCGAGGTTATCGCTGCACTGAAAGCGACGGGCAACTATGAAAACACGTTGATCGTGTACAGTTCTGATCACACCTTAGGCTGGCGTATACAAAAACCTATGCCGTTAGTTGTGCGATTGCCCGGGGGGAAAACGGTGGGGCGCGTTGCCTCAAATGTGCAGCTTATTGACGTTATGCCTACGGTATTAGAAGTCTTAGGTCATTCGTTGCCATCCTGGGTTGAGGGCGTCTCATTATTGGAAACACCCAAAGATCCGTTGCGCCCTGTATTCTCAGTAGACGGTATCGCGAGAGAGCGAGTTGAAGGTATCAAGGCCCCACTTTCGCAGCTAATTGGAGCTGGCCCTCCAACCTTTGGGGTGCAAACGGGCGTAATGACAGTGTGTCAGCGTTGGTATTCCTTAGATTTAGAATCTGGACAAGTGTCAATGGGAACCATGAAAGAGCATCCCGCCCCCTGTGATACCAAAAGCTTACCGGATCAAATTGAAGGCCATCGGTTGCTCTCTAGACATTTTACGAGTCGCGGCTTTTCTTTGCCCGAGAGGCCTCCAGAGGATAAGCCCTAGTAAACTCAGAGCTTGGTTAGTTCGAATCGTAACGCCCAGCCCGCCACATTACCCGGCAAGACCAGAAATCTGCACCATGTCTGTATCTGCGGTGGGGTCCCATACCGTACATTGAATCGGTAACGAAGGAATCGCTACGAGGACCGTCTGCCTAGGCACGCTCACTGTGTTATCAAAGCATCCCACTGTAAAGCGGCTGCAGCATTGACGCGTTCTGCGTCAGGCTCTAATAGAAATCCGTCACTCACCGCCTTGTCGGTGGCCTTGGCGACAGCACTGATATACCCGTCGCGATCGATATATAAACTCGCCATTGTGGCGGCATCGAATAGTTCCGTGGTGCCAGAGAGTCGGCATCCTGCATCGCCCTCATTCAGTGCACCCGACAAACGTGCTGCCGGAGCATCAACGTACGGTGATCTCACTCCGCCCAGCACATTACCGAAATCGTCGTAAACGTAATCCGAGTCGTCATCAAGCGTCGCCAAGGGTTCGGCAGAACTCGCCGCGGTGCCATCACGCACCCAAATATCGAGTGCCTCAAAAGCGGCCATGTATACCCAGGGGTAAGCGCCTGAATTAATCGGACGCTCGCACTGGAAGATCCCCAAAATTGAATCGTTTTCTACCACCTGCGCAAATTCTGCGCCGATGCCGATGTCATTGCGACCACTAACCAACTGATAGTTGTCGTTGTGTGCAATGCCCGCGACTTCCCATAGGCGAAAGTAATCGCTGTCAGATTGGCGCTCATCAACCGCCCCCAAGGGTATAACGTCGGTTTCTGACTGAAAGTTTATGACGGGGAATGGCAGATCATCGCGAAAAGTCACAGCGTCGGGAGCGGGTATTTCTGCCTGGGGTGGCTGGGATAAGGGCTGACTACTGTCGTACCTGCTGTCCACGAGAAAGGCATCGTAGGCACCATATAACGGTTGGATGGCGTTGATGTAGGTCAGCAATCGAGAGGCTGATTGTGATTCACCCCCTGCGATTACCACCTCAGCAGCAAAACCACCCAAAATGCCTGTCTCTGCCGTATCGCGAATGGCGGCTGAAACCTGGGTAAAGATATCGTATGAGAAAGAGTCTCCAGGATGATTGAGTGATTCGTAACGTTCGGGATTTGCCACTTTAAGTGCCAGCGGTAGTGTGGGATTTTCGACGCCTTCAATACCGACTAACTGGGCCGATACATTGACCCAGGCGTGACCATCTCGCAAGGCTTCCACGTGTCCTGCGCCCCACCCCACGGGTACATCGAAGCCTTGGGTGACGTTCAGCCACTCAACAAATACGGTGCCACTGAAGGACTCACTTTCTTCTGGACGGTAGACCACCACTCGAGTTTTGTACTCCGCTGTTTCTGCCGGTTCAACCTCCCAGAGTCCGTCGCTACCAAGTTCGTTGAGGTTGGTAAAGGACGAGGCTGTGCCCGAAAGAAAAAATTCTTCCTGTATAAAGCCTACAGAACTTAAATCGAAGAATGTACTGATGAGCGACAGGTTACCGATATCTGGTGGTGTTTCTATAGTAGGGACAGCCACCGACAGATACTCGGGTTCTGGTGGCGGTGGTGGTGGCTCGTAGATGGGGCCAGGGTTGCCGCTGTCACTGCAGCCCATAATAAGAAGTGACCCGAGAAAATAACCCAAGCTTGCCCGATTTAAGTGCCGTATCTTCAAAACATGTTCTCCATGTATTAATTGGTGGTTGCCATCTTATGTTTGCACCACCTTGTTAGCTTTTATTGTTAGTACATACGATGTTTATACCTAATTGGCGTACTTTAGTTAACTAGATTCGCCGCCACGGCAATTGAAGCTCCGGTACTGTCTGAATGACACAGTATCTGGACTATCGTAGGGTCTGGTCGCGCAAACAGCTGCGCTTACTGGGGCCATGCAGCTAAACGCCGTGGATTTACCAATAAGAGCGCGTGGCGATATGTCCGGTGGAGACACAGAGGCCGGAACTCATAAAGCCAGGGCGCTTTAGCCTCGGCATCTGATAATCTGGTTTGTGAAAAAAATTGTGGGCAGTATCTCTGATAAAATGGGCAAAAGTTGCATGAGATTATTTGGGTTAGCAAGGTAAAAAAATGACTCTGAGTACGAATTCAAAAACCCATAAAGCCTTGTCGGTTGCGATAGTCGGGGGAGGGTTTGGTGGTGTTGGCGCGGCGATTCGTTTGCTTAGAGCGGGCGTTACAGACCTTGTCGTGTATGAGCGGGGCGCTGGTGTGGGCGGCGTGTGGCACGCCAATACTTATCCCGGGGCGGCTTGTGATGTTCCTTCACACCTCTACTCGTTTTCCTTTGCCCCGGGTACTGAATGGTCTCGGCGTTATGCCCCTCAAGCTGATATCGAACGCTATTTAAATACGCTAGTTGACGATTTTGGGGTGCGGCCACATTTACGCTGTAACACCGGAGTTGAAAGTGCGAGGTTTGATGCGGAATTAGGATCTTGGTGCGTAACCACTAGTGATGGTGAAAGCCGAAACTTTGACCTGCTTATTGCCGCTTGTGGCCAGCTCTCTAATCCGGCGATTCCTGACCTTGAGGGTCTTCACGCGTTTGAGGGGCCGACCTTTCATTCGGCCAACTGGGATCATAACTGTGACCTTAGGGGCAAGCGCGTAGCGGTTGTTGGCACGGGTGCCAGTGCTATTCAATTTGTACCCGAGGTCGCGAAACAGGCCGATCAGCTCGACATTTATCAGCGCTCGGCTCCCTGGATTATGCACAAGTTTGATCGGGAGTATCCGGAATGGGAAAAGCGCCTGTTTCGAAGGTTTCCTGCACGTGTCGGGTTGAGTCGTCGCTTCTTTTTTTCGGTATTCGAAATTCTTACATACGGCTTCACTAATCGTCACTGGGTATTGAAGCCCATGGCTACATTATCGAATGCTTATCGACGTAAAGAGCTGGGGGAGTACCCTAAACTGTTGGCAAAGGCGACGCCGGACTATCAAATTGGCTGTAAGCGTGCGTTATTTAGCAACGATTGGTACCCAACGCTGAAACGGGACAATGTTGAATTGATTCATGGAAAAGCACCCCGGATCACCGCGAGGGGGCTTGTTGACGCTGAAGGCGTTGAGCGGCCTGCGGACGTTATTATTTGGGGTACAGGCTTTCAACCTTTAGATTTTGTTGCGCCCATGGAAATTCGTGGGCTTGAGGGTCGTGAGCTCAGCGCGGTGTGGGATGGACGGCCCGAGGCATATCTGGGAACCACAGTCACAGGGTTTCCCAACTTTTTTATGATGTACGGCCCCAACACTAACCACGGTTCTGGGTCGGTGCCCTATTCGAATGAATGCCAATACAACTACATACTCGACGCCATGGAACGCCTGTGTGCAGGTGGCTACCGTTATCTAGACCTTGAAGCCAACGTGCTCAAGCGTTGGCGTGCCGAGATGGAAGAACGCAGTGCAGACACCGTTTGGACCCAAGGGGGCTGTAACAGTTGGTATGTTACCGA
>JAQXAF010000069.1 GCA_029253085.1 Luminiphilus sp.
AAAAAAGCGCCTGCTAAAAAGGCTGCGGCTAAGAAGGCACCTGCAAAGAAAAAAGCGGTAGCCAAGAAAGCGCCTGCAAAGAAAAAAGCAGTAGCCAAGAAGGCGCCTGCAAAGAAAAAGGCAGTAGCCAAGAAGGCGCCTGCAAAGAAAAAAGCGGTAGCTAAGAAGGCGCCTGCAAAGAAAAAGGCAGTAGCTAAGAAGGCACCTGCCAAGAAAAAAGCGGTAGCTAAAAAGGCGCCGGCTAAAAAAGCGGTCGCAAAAAAGGCACCCGCCAAGAAAAAAGCCGTAGCTAAAAAGGCACCTGCTAAGAAAAAAGCGGTAGCCAAGAAGGCACCTGCCAAGAAAAAAGCGGTAGCTAAGAAGGCGCCTGCTAAAAAGGCACCTGCTAAGAAGGCACCTGCCAAGAAAAAGGCAGTAGCCAAGAAAGCGCCTGCAAAAAAAGCGCCAGCAAAGAAAGCAAAGAAGAAGTAGTGTCTTTGTGAAATAAAAAGAAGCCGGCGTAAGCCGGCTTTTTTTATCGCGTTAAGCTACCATCAGCCTTCACGATTTTATAGATCCTCCTGAAGTGTTTGCGTATGGTCAATGTCCATACCTGCACCCGGCACAACCATTTGTTCAAACCCCTCACAGTCAAGCAGCGCCATCAACGAACGTTTGTTTTTCTGAAGTAAGGTATCAATTTGCCACTGTGCATCTCGATGGAGAGCGCAGCAAGGTGTGTGCCTGCCACCGTCGACGGCAAATACTCCGGTTACAGTTGGGCCCAGGGCTCTGCTGAGCTGCTCGAACCAATTTGGGGAGAGGCTGTACTGATCGCAGGGAAGTACAGCAAGATAATTTGTTTCAGTAGCGCTCAGCAGGGCACTAAGGCCCTGCAGTGGACCTTGTCCCAATTTTACGTCGCAAAATACGCGATTTGAAAATTGAGAATAGAACCACGCATTGTCTCGGCAGCAGGTGATAACCTCGTTGAATCCACCGCCATAGGCCTCGAGGGTCCTTTCCAGCAGCGTCCGCCCCTTTGCGGCCATTAGGCCCTTGTCTCGGCGACCTGCTCGGATACCTGAGCCGCCGGCAAGAATGCCAAGTGTGAACTCTGAACGATGCAATTTAGGTGGGGACTGTGGGATCATATCCAATTGTCCCACGGATGTTCTGCGGTTTTCCATGCCGGCGCTACTTTCCTTAGATACGTCAACAGATGCCTGTTCCCTCGCCTATAGATCGGGGGGAAACACTGCGGCTTGTCATAAGCTTCTTCCCCGAGCCCACAACCGCCACATTCTGGCAATGTTAGACGAGGTTATTGAGGGGCAGTCTCTGACCGCAATAGAGGGAATTATTTGTGGTGTTGGGCCGGGTTCCTTCACCGGATTACGTGTTGCTACAGGTGTTGCTCAGGGTCTCGCGTGGTCATTAAACGTGCCGGTTATTCCGTTTTGTTCTTTAATGTCTCAGGCATTGGCCGTACATTATGAAAACGAGGCTAAGGAAGGGTATTTACTGAGTACCATAGAGGCGCAGACGGGCCAGTTTTACTGGCGTTTGTTCGACTGCCGTGAGGGTGCTTTTCATCCGGTGAGTGAGCCGAGCTTGGGTGTTTCAGAGTACCTTGTCGCCAAAGTTGCCGAGTGCGGTGCCCATTCCCTGCACATTGTCGGTTCTGCCGCAACATTGGTTCGGCATTTGCTCGATTCCACTTTACCCCAGCAGACAGAGGTTTCGCCTGTGGTACGTCCTAGAGCTTCGGCAGCACTCCAATACGTGTGTGAGAACCCCGGCTTGTGCCCTAGCCTTGCGGCTGAGGCCCTCCAGCCACTTTACGTGCAGACGGACATTGGCTGGAAGAAACTAGCGGAGCAACCTCGGCGTGCTTGATTGGACACAGACTATTATATTGGCTCTTATTCAGGGGTTGAGCGAATTCCTGCCGATCTCGAGTTCAGCCCACTTGGTCTTGCCGGCGCAGTTATTGTTTTGGAATGATCAGGGCCTGCTTTTTGATGTATTTGTCCATGGCGGGACGTTAATTGCCGTCATGATTTACTTTAGAGCTGACCTCATCATGCTATTTGGCACCCTGCGACCAGGGGCAGCATTTAAAGCCGGTAGTGGCAACGAGCTCTGGCTTCTGGCAGCGGCAACAATCCCCACTGTGTTGGTGGGGCTGCTGTTTAATGACGCTATTTCAGGGGGGCTGCGGGGTCTACCAGTAATCGCCTTTACCACGTTGTTCTTTGGCATTTTGATGGGCGTTGCCGCGCAAATGGGTACTGCGCAAACTGACTCAAATCTCGGCGCTATCTCTTGGCGCGATGCTTGTTTAATTGGCTTGGCACAGAGCCTGGCTTTGGTTCCCGGTGTCTCCCGATCAGGGGTTACCATTACCGCCGCCTTGATGTTGGGTTACAACTTAACCACCGCGGCTCGATTCTCTTTTTTATTGTCTATTCCTGTTATTTTGATGGCGATGACGTTTATGGGGTTTACGTGGTTTGCCGGTGAAGCTAGAGCGGCACCTGTTGGGCAACTTTTGATCGCCATGCTGGTGGCGGGCCTCAGCGCCTACGCCACTATCGCCGTATTTCTCGGTATTCTCGATCGTATTGGCCTCATGCCTTTTGTCTGGTATCGCCTTATTTTGGGTTGTGTGCTGGTTGTGGTCATCATCCTTTCATGAATTTTGGAGTGGTTTATGTCTGAGCGCCTTGATGATTTGCGGGCTTTTTTAGGTGAAGCAACGTCACCCTTTCATGCAGTCTCTGCGCTGAGCCGGCGGCTAGAGGGCGCCGGTTTTAAAGGTGTAAAGCATTTAGATGGCCTGACTTTAGAAGCGGGGCAGGGTTACTTTGTCACAGCGAACGATAGCTCCATTATCGCGTTTAGAGCGGGGGTGGGTTCCTGTGAAGAAGGACTCCGCATGATCGGTGCCCATACGGACAGTCCTAATCTTTCGGTAAAACCTAACCCGTTAAAAAAACGCTCGGGCACTTACCAGTTGGCCGTTGATGTTTACGGTGGGGCGCTACTGAATCCATGGTTTGATCGAGACTTATCTCTTGCGGGGCGCGTTTCTTTTGAAAACGCAAAGGGCGAATTGACTTCGCGCCTCATAGATTTCCGGCGGCCAATTGCGATCATACCCAGCTTGGCAATTCATCTTGATCGCGAAGCCAATAAAAACCGAAGTATTAATCCTCAAACCGATATCTTACCGCTGATCGCGGGGCTGCCCACAGCGGATGGCTCGAGTATTGACTGGGCGGAGTTGCTCGCTAATCAAGTAAGCGTTCAGTATTCTGAAGAAGATTCAGTGCGCATTCTTGACTTTGAACTGTCGCTCTATGACTGCCAACCTGCAGGTCTTGTGGGAATGGACGAGGCGTTTCTGGCTTCAGCACGGCTGGATAATTTGTTGAGTTGTCATGCCGGTTTGATGGCGCTGCTCGCTGCAGACCCTAAGCAGTGGTCGCTACTTGTTTGTAATGATCATGAGGAAGTGGGCAGTACATCGGCGGTGGGAGCCCAGGGTCCCATGCTGGTCGATGTATTGAACTCGATTACCGGTACTGCCGCTGCGAGCCGTCGTTTGCGCGAGCGATCAAAAATGCTGTCGGTCGATAATGCCCATGCAGTGCATCCGAATTTTAGTGATCGTCATGACGAAGCACACGGGCCGCTTCTGAACCACGGGCCTGTCGTAAAAATTAACCGTAACCAGCGTTATGCTACATCAGGTGAGGGTTCTGCTCTGCTGCGTTTGCTAGCGGAACGAGCGCAAGTGCCGCTGCAGCATTTTGTGGTTCGTTCAGATATGGGGTGTGGCAGTACAATTGGTCCCATCACCGCGGCTGAAACAGGAATTACGACCATTGATTTGGGTGTTCCAACACTTGCGATGCATTCTATTCGTGAATTAGCGGGCACCGCGGATGTTGATTACCTAGGATCACTGCTCACCGCGTTTTACAATCGCGTCGCCTGACGCTTGCTTGGAGAATTGAAATGACACGCAGACGCGTGCTTACCGGTATTACGACCTCGGGAACGCCACATTTGGGCAACTATGTGGGTGCTATTCGTCCCGCCGTCTTAGCTTCGCAAGAAGCAGAAGTGGATGCCTACTTGTTTCTCGCTGATTACCATGCGCTCATTAAATGCCATGACCCCGCTGTGGTTGCTCAATCTAGCCTTGAGATTGCTGCGACTTGGCTGGCGGCGGGTCTAGATGCTGAGCGGGCACACTTTTACAGGCAATCTGATATTCCCGAAGTGACCGAGCTCTCCTGGATACTCACCTGCAACGCAGCGAAGGGGTTAATGAATCGCGCCCACGCGTACAAAGCTGCGGTTCAGCATAATCGCGAGGCCGAAGAGGATCCCGATTTTGGCGTCACAATGGGGCTGTTTTCATACCCTGTATTAATGGCCGCAGATATTCTTATTTTCAATGCTCATGATGTACCCGTGGGTCGAGATCAAATTCAGCACGTGGAAATGGCACGGGATATCGCGCAGCGGTTTAATCACAACTTCTCCAATATTTTCACGTTACCTAAGGCAGTGGTAGGTGAGCACGTCGCCGTATTGAAGGGTCTTGATGGTCGCAAGATGAGCAAAAGTTACGGCAATACGATCCCTTTGTTTGGCACGCCCAAGCAACTTCAAAAGAGCATCAATAAAATAAAGACGAATCTACTGGAGCCGGGAGAGCCAAAAAACCCTGAGGAATCTACGGTTTTTCAAATTTGGTCAGCTTTTGCTAGCGATACTGAGCGAGCAAGAATGTACGCCGACTTTGAGGGCGGTATTGGCTGGGGGGATGCTAAGAAGCAGTTATTTGAGCTGGTTAACGGGGAACTGGCCGAGGCCAGAGAACGTTATCACGAGTTGATGGCGAAGCCGGTGCAGGTCGAAGAAGTGTTGCAGGCAGGAGCGGAACGGTTGCGCCCAAAAAGTAAGGCGCTGTTAGAGCAAGTTCGAGATGCAGTGGGGCTTCGTGCCTATGTCTAGTGTTGAAATCCCAGGGGCTTTGACTGAGGTCGCGACGTGATGAGTGCTCAATTTTTAGAGCGTAACGATGATTTCAATATTCCCACTAACGAGGCGGTGCACTCGGGGAAAGTCCGCTCTGTGTACTGGCTAAGACCAGAAGATAGTCGTCGGTTGATCGAGGAAAGAAATTATCCGGTATCTGGCGATGCCGACCTTGCCATCCTTATTGTTTCCGATCGCTTATCCGCCTTTGATTGTATTTGGCGGGCGGAAGGTGGGCTGAACGCGGTGCCTGGGAAGGGGGCGGCCCTCAATGCGGTGTCACAGGAGTGGTTTAACGCTTTTGCAGAGGCAGGCCTTGCCCGTAGTCACATCCTCGAAGCGCCACACCCCCTTGTGTGGATCGTTCAGAGAGCTAAGCCGGTACACATTGAGGCCATTGCGCGGCAATACATCACTGGGTCACTGTGGCGCGCCTACGCCAAAGGTGAGCGCGTCTTTTGTGGGAACGATTTGCCAAATCATCTGGCAGAAAATCAGCGTTTAGGCGATGTCTTGATAACACCCTCGAGTAAGGGGGTGCTGGCGGGTTTGGAAGGCATTCCAGCGGTCGATGATGTCAATATATCCCGGGAAGATATAGAGCGTCACTGGTCGCATCTGGGATTTGAACAGCCAGAGGACATTGATCATTACGAACGATTACTTCGCGAGGGCTTCGCTGTCATTGCTGAGCGACTGCGTCAGATCGGGCAGCTGTTTGTGGATACTAAATTCGAGTTTGGCTATGCGATGAGCGCTGAGGGCACTCGCGAGTTAATCTATATGGACGAAGTGGGGACGCCAGATTCATCCCGTATTTGGAATGCCTCGGCCTATGCTGAGGGCCGTATTTTAGAGAACAGCAAGGAAGGTTTTCGACAAGCGCTCTTAAGTTGGGTGCCTGATGGAGATTTATTGCTAGATAAGCACAGAATGGTAGAGCGAACGGCTTACGCCAGGACCGCGCTCTTGCCTCAAAAAATGCTTCTCGAGGTTTCTGAGACGTATCTCGGGATTGCGGCGCAAATTGTCGGCTCGTCAATCCCCGTGCCTGAAAACCCAAGAGCGGAAATCAAAGAGTTACTATCACTTGAGCTTGGGCTAGTCTAAGCAGCAAGGTAGGCCCGCTGGCCCCGAGACAAAAATGCCTAGGGGCCGGCGAGGATTTGCAGCCAAATTGTAGACATATCAGGACAGGGAATAGCGATGAAATTAATAGATAAGGTGGTCGGTTTGGTGCGTCCGTTACTTGGGACGGTTTTTCTGGCGTTGCTTGTTGGGTGCAGCGCCTCACCCACAGTTCCTGAAATTTCTCACGATGGGCTAGTACTGCAAGACGATACGAAATTTGGGATGGTCTATGCCAAGCCAGGGGTCGATATCAGCGCTTATGAAAACTTTGCGGTTCATCACTGCACGGTGGCATTTCGCAAAAATTGGCAGCGAGACCAAAATTCTACTCGGCGTTCTACAACCCGGAGAGTTAACGACTCAGACATGGAAGCTATCCGTGTAAATCTGGGGGAGCTTTGCGAAACCGAATTCCTTTCGGTTCTCTCGGTGGAGCCCGCCTACTCAATAGTTCCCGAGGCGCAGGCTGCGGCGGGTACCCTGCTGTTGAGGCCTAACATTATTAATCTTGATGTCGTAGCGCCCGATGTGAGCAGTCCGGGCGTCAGTCGTTCATATACGACTGAGTCTGGTGAGATGACGTTATTTCTCGAGGTGGCCGATGCGTCGACTGGAGAAACGCTTTTTCGCATCGTTGATCGACGACGCAATTTGAATGCTATGCGCCTACAGTGGAGTAATAGTGTGACGAATACAGCAGATGCCAAGCGAATATTGAATGCTTGGGGGGGGCAGTTCCGCGAGGGCCTCGATCGTATTTATCGTGGGGACAATAGCTGATGGCAACAACACCGATAATCCAACTCAGCGAGACCGTTTTTGTTGCCGGGCAAATTCAGCCTGAACATATGGTCGAGCTCGCGGCTCAGGGTTTCAAGCATGTTATCTGCAATAGACCGGACTATGAAGTACCGGGACAGGCAACGATGAACGATATGGCGGAGGCTGCCCAGTCTGCCGATGTCAGCTTCACGCGATATCCGATCGATGGCATGAATTTCCCTGGAGAGGACCTCGCCGCCTTGACTGCACTATTTGATAGCGGTGAGCGTGTTCTGGCTTACTGCCGGACGGGCACGCGCTGTGCCAACCTTTGGATCGCTACCCGCAGCGAGGCCGACCAATCAGGGGCTATTGATGTGGCTAGGGGGATTGGCTTCGATCTTTCTCTCGCGCTGGTTTGGCGAGGGTAAGGTTTCGATTGGTTTTGGTGCTAATCGGTCTGTTGCATTGCTGCGAGCAATTCTGCCAGCGCCAGAGCTTGGCTTTTTGTGAGGGATGGCGTCACCGCGTTCGCGGAGGGTAGGTCAGTCGATGGTGCTATATGGTCACAATGGTAGGCCTCGGCAATGATTGCATAGTCGATGGCAAGGTCCTGCTTTGAAACATTTAAGGTATAAATCCTGAGCAGTACGTTATCTTCTGGGCTTAGCGTAGAGCCCCCCAGCAAAGCAAAGCGCTGTCCTGCGGTGACTTGGCAATCGACCGTTTCATTTTTAAGGATTGTCCATCCAGCATTGCGCAGGGTCGCACCAATACTCTCCCCAGAACGAATTTGTGCATCCTGGGCTTCAACCTCGGGGTGAGTCGGTAGCTCAAACCGGGTCAGCGCCAGAGTTCGTGTGACACGTCGCTCACCAGAAAGGGAATAAAGGCTCGCAAGACGCGTCCTAGTGTCCTGTTTAAGCAGCTCGACACCATAGTGCCCAAAGCGCTCGCGTATTTTGTCGCTATTCAACGTTGATGTTCCTTGGCGCCAGCAACCCGCGAAGTTTCGTTCATCATGATGACAGGGGCCTGGTGGTTGTGGCTAACTTGTCCACCCACAATGGCTTTCCCGTAGATCAGTGTGTTGCTGGATTAAAAAAAAACGTAGTCTACACCATTCGCGGGCATACCTGCCCCGTTTGTCACAGGAGATTCTAATGTCAATTCGATGCCTTATCGGTTCAATATTCCTCGTTTTATTGTTGCCCTTATCCCTCAGTGCTGCCGATGAGCTGGATGAGCGAATTGACACCCTTTACGATGAAGAGTTGCGAGAGCTGTTCCTCTGGTTACACCAAAACCCGGAGCTGTCCCATATGGAACACAAAACGTCAGCGCGTCTTGCTTCTGAATTGGAGAGCTTTGGCTACGACGTGCATACCGGCATTGGTGGGACAGGCATTGTCGCGCTGCTTGAAAACGGAGAAGGACCCCTGGTCATGTTTAGAGCCGATATGGATGGTCTGCCCGTTGAGGAAAAGTCAGGGCTGCCCTATGCGTCGAAGGCCAAGCAAGTTGATTGGGATGGTAACGAGGTGTTTGTCATGCACGCCTGCGGCCATGATGTTCATGTGACCAGTTTAGTGGGAACCGCAAGAATCATGGCGGAGCGCAGAGATTTGTGGCAGGGCACACTCATGCTAATTGGTCAGCCAGCTGAAGAGCGTGTCGGCGGAGCGCGATTGATGCGTGAAGACAATATTTGGGGTCGCTTTGGTCAGCCCGATTATGCCATGGCCCTGCATGTCACATCGTCGGTCCCCACGGGTATGCTTATTGCCGACCCTGCGCCCTACAGTGGTGCGGACACGGTGGATATTTTGATTAAAGGGGTTGGTGCCCACGGTGCAAGCCCGCATTCTGGTGTTGATCCGGTTTTACTGGGCTCACAAATTGTTGTGGCACTGCAGAGTGTGGTGAGTCGAAATTTACCACCGCGAAGACCGGGTGTAATCACCGTAGGCTCATTTCACTCTGGCACAAAACACAACATCATTTCAGATGCAGCGAAACTCCAGATTACGGTGCGCAGCGAATCGGCGGCAGACCGAGCACTTTTGCTTGACGGGATCAGGCGCGTCGCAGAAAACACGGGAAGAATGATGGGCTTGTCGGGCGATATGTTGCCAGAAGTCATCGTTTACGAAAATGAAGGTGTGCCACCGACACTCAACGATATCGCTATGCTTGAGCGTGTTAGAGGGGTATGGACTAACACGTTGGGGGAAGGCATCTTTTACAATGAGCAGCGCCTCGCGATGGGTGCCGAGGATTTTCCATTTTTCACTGTAGATCCCTACATTCCCTCAGTATATTTTGCGGTGGGCGGTACTGATCAAGCCGACTTTGATCGGGCAGCAGCGGGTGGTCCAGCCGTCGCATCCCATCATTCTCCTTTGTTTAAAATCGAACCAGAGCCCTCTGTTGAGCTCAGTATTAAGGCGTCAGTGACCGGGTTAACTGATTTACTTCAATCACCGTAGCAAGGGGCTTTCCCAGGAATGCAGTGGCCGTTGTGGGATCGTGCCGTTCGAGCAATACACTGGTATTTGCCACTGGCGATAGCGTTTATGTGGTGGAGCGGTGAGGAAGGGCTTTTCGAGTGGCACAGCTGGGTGGGTTATAGCCTGCTAGTGGCCGTTGGCACACGCGTTTGTTGGGGGCTCATCGGCAGCGAAAACGCTCGCTTTGCATCGTTTCTTGCGGGTCCCGCGGCGGTGATCGCTTACCTCAAAGGGCAGCCCTACCAAGGCGAGGGACACAATCCACTGGGCGGCTGGGCAACGGTGAGCCTGCTGTTCGTTATTTTGTTGCAGGGCTTGACCGGACTGTTTGTCTCCGATGATGTCATGTTTGAAGGCCCGCTGATGTTTTGGGGGGGTGAGTGGTCTGGGCTTTTCGCCGAGTGGCATGAAATTAATTGGCTGGTTTTGCAGGTGCTGGTAGTGATGCACCTGTTGGCGCTGGCCTACCACCAGTTGTACCGAAAAAAATCATTAATAGGGGCCATGTGGTGGGGTAAAACTGAAAGCCGTTTCAGTCTTTCGAAGCCTAGGAATACAGGCCTGGCGCTGGGGATCGCTTTGGTACTTGCCGGTTTATTGTTTTTATTGATTACACTAGCGCCGCAGGCTCCCAGCTATTATTAAATAAGAGGTTGAGTCAACATGGACAGGAAGACCCTTGAAGCGCACTGGATGCCGTACACCGGTAACCGCCAGTTTAAAGACGACCCACGTATTATCACGGCCGCCGAGGGGGTTTGGTATACCGACGACAAGGGACGCAAGGTTCTAGACGGGCACTCCGGGCTGTGGACTTCAGGGTTGGGGCATGGTCGCAAGGAAATCAGCGCTGCCGTTTCTCAGCAGATCAATACCCTTGATTTTGCGCCCCCATTTCAGTTTGGTCATCCGCCAGCCTTTGAGCTCGCTGATCGAATTAAAAATCTGATGCCTGACGATCTTGATTACGTTTTCTTCACTAACTCAGGTTCTGAATCGGCTGACACCTCGCTCAAGATGGCTCGCGCTTATTGGCGTTTGATGGGGCAGCCCACCAAAACGCGGTTCATCGGCCGAATGAAGGGCTACCATGGGGTCAACTTCGGAGGAATTTCCGTTGGGGGGATAGCGGCTAACCGAAAATTCTTTGGTCAAGGTGTTGAGGCGGACCACCTGAGGCATACCATGCTGCCCCAAAATCGTTTTTGCCGGGGTATGCCCCACGACGGTGCGGACCTTGCGGATGAACTCAATGAAATGATTGCTTTACATGATGCGTCTACGATTGCAGCCGTTATTGTCGAGCCGATGGCAGGTTCTGCGGGGGTCATACCGCCCCCCGTTGGCTATTTACAGAAGCTGCGTGAAATCTGTGATGCCAATGACATTTTATTGATTTTTGATGAGGTGATCACCGCTTTCGGTCGCTGCGGTGCGATGACGGGAGCAGACGCCTTTGGTGTAGTGCCTGATATTCTCAACGTCGCGAAACAGATCACCAACGGCGCGATTCCCATGGGTGCTGTTATCGCGCGAGCCGGGATTTACGACACTTTTATGGCTCACGGCGGACCAGACTATGCCTTGGAATTCGCGCACGGTTACACCTACTCTGCGCACCCGGTAGCCTGTGCGGCGGGGCTGGCCGCATTAGATGTTTTAACTCGTGAGGAGTTGCCACAGCGGGTTGCTGACGAGGCGCCATTTTTTGAGGCGCTGCTGCATGATGCTCTTTCCGATAAGCCCCATGTTTCTGATGCTCGCAACTACGGTTTTGCCGGTGCTATAACGCTGGAGCCCTATCCGGGGGAACCTTTACGCAGGCCTTTTGAGGTCGCCATGAAAATGTGGGAAAAAGGATTTCTCGTGCGTTACGGGGGCGATACGATTCAATTGGCTCCTATGTTTGTTATGGAACGCCCCGAAATGGAATCGTTAGTCAGTGCGCTGGCTGATTCACTACAAGAGTTAGCTTGATCATGTGTGATGTTGAGCAGGAGTGTTTACGTTGAAAATTGGCATTATCGTGGGTAGTCACCGACAAGACTCCCAAAGTCGAAAAGTTGCGCTTTACTTGCAACAACAGCTGCAGTCATTGAGTGCCGAGACCTGGTTGCATGACCTTGCCCACGACCCCCTACCGTTGTGGGATGAAAACCTGGGCAGTGGTGAGGGCCAGTGGGCTTTTCTGCCAGGTTTGGTTGAACAGCTACAGAGTTCTGATGGCTTTGTGATGGTTTGCCCTGAGTGGCACGGTATGGCCACGTCTGCGCTGAAGAACTTTTTCTTGCTCTGCAACGTTCAGTCGGGACTTGCGCATAAACCGGCCTTAATAACTGCGGTCTCTGGCGGTGATGGTGGCGCCTATGTTGTATCGGAACTTCGCACCAGCAGTTACAAGAATAATCGCTTGTGTTACATCCCCGAGCAATTGGTTGTTCGTAACGTCGGCAAGATTTTTAATGTCGATCCCGCAGAGAACGACCCCGAGGCCCATCCCTATTTTGTTGACCGAGCAGATTACAGCTTGAAGTTACTGTTGGCCTACGGTGAAGCCCTTGGCGCCGTAAGGCGCGGTGGAGTCGTCGATTTAGACGGCTATCCCAACGGGATGTAAGGCACGCTTCAGCGGCATGCTTTTTAGAACGTTCCACCAGGCAGTTTAGCGAGCCGCTATTAATCGCGCAGGAGACACGAGTTTGAATACATCATTAAAGCGGCTCTTGGGAGGGCTAAGTCTTGTCGTTGTTGGCTGGTTAGCCTGGTCATTTGTTGCTGCCCCTATCGTGCCAGTTGTCTGGCAGGCGCCGCCAAACCCGGGGCTTACTGGCGTTTTCGCAACAAATCAGAACTTGGCGGACGTCGACACCGTGACCATGCCGGATCTCGGGCCTGAAGATGTAGCCTGTTCAAACGACGGTTGGTTGTACAGCGGGCTGGGTGACGGTCGAATCGTTCGCTTCAACGAACAAGGTGAAACCACGCTTTTTGCGCGAACTGAAGGTCGGCCGTTGGGTATGATCTTCGACCAGCAAGGCGCGTTAATCGTTGCCGATGCCTATCAGGGTTTATTGAGGATTGGCCGCGATGGACAGATCGAGATCTTGGTTGATCAGTACGAGGATAGGCGGCTTCGGTTTGTTGATGATGTTGACATTGCTGCCGACGGCATGATTTATTTTTCCGACGCCTCAATGGGATTTGAATTTCACAATAACCTGCTAGATTTTTATGAAGGATCGATGACTGGGCGATTATTTGCGTACTCGCCCCAGACCCAGTCAATTGAACTTTTACTGGACGGTCTTTTTTTTGCGAACGGTGTCGCCTTAGGCCCTGACGATGCCTATGTGTTGATTAATGAAACGGGGTTGGGACGGGTTCAGCGATTTTGGTTGAAAGGGCCTCAAGCCGGAACGGCTGATGTGTTTATAGAGCACCTTCCTGGAACCCCCGATAACATTAATTTTGATGGTGACCAGACCTTTTGGATTGCTATGCCTTCCCTGCGCGCTGGCGTCGATGCGGTTGCCCATTGGCCGCTAGTCCGACGATTGGTGTCAGTGTTACCGAAGGTGCTACAGGAGGCGGCAGCGACTCCGGTCAGCTTTGTTTTAGGCGTCAATCTCGAGGGCTCAGTGGTTGCCAATCTTCAAGATCCGGCACTGGGCTATAATTACATCACCAGTGCCACTCCTTGTGGTGACCGCTTATGGTTGGGCAGCCTTCATATGATGACTGCAGGTCATTTGCCTCTCCCTAAAACAACACACTAAAATTTGCATCCAAGCGATTAGGAATCTCTCATGCCCGCACCTTTGTTGTCTCGACGTGATCTGGAATTTTATCTGTACGAAATGTTTGATGTAGAGGCCCTTGCGACGCGGGAGCGTTACGAAGATCACAATCGTGAATCCTTCAACGCAGCGCTCGATATTGCTGAAAAAATTGCCGAGGACTATTTCGTTCCCATCCGTAAGACCGTTGACCTAAATCAGCCAGATTGGGACGGAGAAAAGGTCGTCATGATCCCTGAGATTAAGGTTGCTTACGACGCGGTGGCTGAGGCAGGCCTCATCTGTCCGGATCAAAGTTACGAGATGGGTGGCATGCAGTTACCACTAGTCGTGGCGTCATGCGCCATGGGCTACATTACTGCAGCGGCCAGCACGACCAACGGTTTTCACGCCCTGACGGCAGCAAATGCCAATCTGCTGGAGACACATGCCTCTGAAGAGCAAGTTGAGACTTGGGTGCCCAGACTGCGCACAGGAGAGTTTGCGGGCACCATGGCGCTGTCAGAGCCTCAGGCGGGCTCTAGCCTTGCTGATATGCGTACCAAGGCGGTTGCCCAAGAAGATGGCACCTATCGGATATTCGGTAACAAGATTTGGATCTCAGGCGGGGACCACGAGCTTTCCAGCAATATCGTTCACGCCGTGTTGGCTCGAATTGAAGGTGCACCGCCGGGCGTAAAGGGCATTTCAATGTTTATTTGCCCCAAGTTTCTCCTTAATGAAGACGGTTCGGTGGGTGCGCGCAACGACGTGCAGCTGGCCGGTTTGTTTCACAAAATGGGCGGGCGGGGTCAGACCTCAACGGCACTGAACTTTGGCGAGGGCGAGGGTGCTGTGGCGTATTTGGTCGGAGAGCCCCACCAAGGTTTGCGCTATATGTTTCACATGATGAACGAAGCGCGGGTAATGGTGGGGACCAGCGGTGCAACCCTCGCCATGGCGGGTTACCAATACAGCCTCGACTACGCCAAGGAGCGACCACAAGGTCGAAAGGCATCTTCGAAAGATCCTCTGGCAGATCCGGTCATGCTGATTGAACACGCGGATGTCCGACGCATGCTACTGGCCCAAAAAGCATACGCAGAGGGTGCGTGGAGCCTGTGTTTGTTCGCTTCGCAATTGGTCGATGACTGGAAGACCCATCCCGATGAGGTTGGGCGGACAGGAGCCTTTGAGCTGCTCGATTTTCTGACGCCAATAGTAAAGACCTGGCCATCAGAATATGGGCCTAAAGCCAACGACTTTGCTATTCAGGTGCTGGGTGGCGCGGGTTACACCAACGAGCACCCCGTGGAATTAATGTATCGCGATAACCGTCTAAATCCGATCCATGAAGGCACGACAGGAATTCAGTCTCTCGATCTGTTGGGTAGGAAGGTGCCGCAAAATGGTCTGGCGGGGTATCAAGCTTGCTTGAACGCCATTGAATCGACCTTAGAGGCGGCCGAGGGGGTGGCTGACTGTGCGCCTATGCTTATTGCTCTGCAGACTGCCTTGGGGCATCTCAAGAGCACGACGGAGGTTCTGCTCGGTAGTATGCTGGAACGCGATATTGACCTGGTCATGGCGAACTCAGCGAAATACCTCGAGTTCTTTGGACATGTGGTCGTGGGTTGGATGTGGCTGCGTCAAGGGCTGATTGCAGCGCAGGCATTGACGGCTGAATGTCACTCAGATGACACCGCTTTCTATCGAGGCAAGCTCCAGAGCATGCTGTACTTTGCCCGCTGGGAGCTGCCACAAACCAAGGTTTGGGCAGACTTACTCAGTGATTTGGACGATACAACCTACACCATGGAGGCGGCCTGGTTCTAATGAGCCTGCCGCTATACATCGTTAATGCCTTTACCAATACCACTTTCGGTGGCAATCCTGCGGCCGTTATGCCCTTGGAGCACTGGCTTTCTGATGAAACGTTACTTGCCATTGCTGCGCAGCATAATCTCTCGGAAACTGCCTTTTTTGTGCATACAAGCGCGGGGCATTACGAGTTACGTTGGTTCACCCCGGGGGCCGAAGTGCAGCTTTGTGGTCATGCAACATTGGCTTCGGC
>JAQXAF010000079.1 GCA_029253085.1 Luminiphilus sp.
AACGCCAAAGTCAGCAATAATATCGGTGCGCGATGCCTTTGAAACGGTCACGATGTAATTTAATTGACGGGCAACAGCCGTTTGCATTGTCAGAAAATCGTGCCAGCGCCGAATCATCATCCGACGTGTCCAACGCGGCTCTGCGGCCAACGCTAATTTACGGTCTCGCGTAATCGGATGATGAATCGTGGTGACCAGCGGGATACCCGCTTTCTGAATATCTAATATGCCGTCTGACAGGGTTTGATTGTCATGAACAACGTCGAACTCGTCAGCATGTGCCAGCAACCAATCTCGGGCCCGCTCTCCAAAGGTCCAGGGCTCGATAAAGCCACCGGTTAACTTGCTCAACCATTCGGTCCGCGCCAAAGGATCTTTAAACAGCTGGCCAATGCTTACCGACTTCAAGCCATGGGCATACAAATCTAGGCTGGGAAGTTTTTGCAGCTGTACTTCAACATCGAGGTCTGGATAGGGCGGACCCGAGATCACAGTGACTGTGTGCCCAAGCTTCACCAATGCACGACTCAGATACTTGAGATAGACACCCTGCCCGCCGGAGAATGGTGCTGAACGATAACCCAGCAACGCAATTTTCAGCGGATCTGAGGACAAAGATCCGGCATGAACAGACGTAGAAACGGCCTCTCCGACACTTTGAGCAGATGCGTTAATGAGGCAATCCCCGTTAAAAAATCGCGATTGTACCGCTTTTGGCAGTAAGAGTGCCCATAAAATTGACGCTAACACCGTCAATAAATAAGCCCACTTGTGACTGTCTAGATAACCCCAGTTAGCCGAATCAATCGCGGTAATTCAGGTTACGGCGCAACACCCTACTTGCGAACTCTTGCGCTATTAGAGAATTGGATTGCCTGAGGCGTGGATCCCCGTAACCACCTCTCAACCTAATGCAGGCCTCACCTACCACGAGAGCATAGAGACCTGACAAAGCGTGAGGAAGGGTTTATCGTGGCCCGCTAGCGACTCATGGTGCGAATAAACATGCACAACACAGCTTACAAGGGAATCATACTGGCGGGAGGCTCCGGCACGCGCCTGCATCCGCTCACCAGTACGGTCAGCAAGCAACTGATGCCGATCTATGACAAGCCCATGATTTATTATCCCCTGGTCACCCTAATGCTAGCGGGCATCCGGGATATTCTAATCATTACTACGCCTCGAGATCAGCAGGCTTTCGCCGATCTTTTAGGCAACGGTGAGCGCTGGGGAATGAATATTAGTTATACGGTACAGCCCAGCCCCGACGGTTTGGCTCAGGCCTTTATTTTAGGTGCCGACTTTATCGGCAGCGCGCCCACGGCCCTCGTGTTGGGTGACAATATTTTCTACGGCGGTGGTTTAACGGAAAAATTACGGCTCGCTGCACAGCGAGAGACTGGTGCCTCGGTATTTGCCTACTATGTGAACGATCCGGAACGCTATGGCGTGGTTGAATTCGATGCCTCCGGCCAGGCCGTCAGTATTGAGGAAAAGCCCGAGGTCGCACTATCCAACTATGCGGTGACCGGGCTTTATTTTTATGACAACGACGTCGTCAATATCGCCCGTAATATCAAGCCCTCTGCCCGTGGTGAATTAGAAATTACCGACGTGAACCGCATCTATTTAGAGCGGGGCAAACTCGCGGTAGAAGTCATGTCCCGGGGCACGGCCTGGCTAGATACGGGCACTCACAACTCACTGCTCGATGCCGCCAATTTTATTCGTGTTGTTGAAGAGCGACAGGGGCTCAAAATCGCCTGCCCCGAAGAGATTGCCTTTCGTATGGGCTACATTGACGCCGACCAACTGCTGGCACTCGCCAAACCCCTCGCCAAAAGCGGCTACGGACTTTACCTTGAGGGCCTACTGCGGGACACAGGGACGTATTGGGATGGATATTGAAGCGACACCACTCGCCGGGGTTATGCTGATAAAGCCGCGAGTTTTTGGTGACGATCGAGGGTTTTTTCTGGAGAGCTGGAACCGCCGCGCCTTCGCCGAGGCCGGTATTCCTCATGACTTTGTCCAGGACAACCATTCCCGCTCACGCCAAGGCATACTTCGCGGCTTGCATTTTCAGACCCAGCAAACCCAAGGGAAATTAGTACGGGTGATCAACGGCTCAGTTTTCGATGTAGCCGTTGACCTACGCGCCCAATCCGCCACCTGCGGTCAATGGTTTGGCTGCCTGCTAAGCGCCGAAAACAAAACTCAACTCTGGGTGCCCCCAGGCTTTGCTCACGGTTTCTACGTGGTGTCTGAATCGGCTGATTTTCTCTATAAATGCACCGACTATTACCACCCAGAGAGCGAAATCAGTCTCGCCTGGGACGATGCTCACATCGACATTCAATGGCCTCTGGTTAACGGGGAGCACCCGGAGCTCTCAGCCAAGGACGCCAATGCCCTGAGTTGGTCTGAAGTTCCCAAGTTTGATCTTTAGTCCCTCGCCCGCTGGATCGCTTTGATTTTCCAACAGCAAAATGTATCAGGCGCGTTGTAGCAGGGGCCGCCACCAGTCTTCATTGTCTAGATACCAATTAAGCGTTTTAGCGATACCCGTTTCAAAAGTTTCGCTGGGAATAAAGCTCAACTCTTTTTCAATCTTGTTTGCATCGATAGCATAGCGCCAGTCATGCCCTGCGCGGTCATCGACGAATTGAATCAGCCCCCGTGACTCTCGATTCGCCGCAGGGGACTTTGGAAAACGCGCGGCCAGACTGGGCTCAGAGGCAAAACGCGCATCAAGGTGATCACACAGGAGCTCGACAATCGCAAGATTTGCCCACTCGTTGTTGCCACCAATATTATAAGTCTCTCCCGGTTTACCCGAATCAATCACCCGATCGATACCGCGGGCATGATCCACAACGTAAAGCCAGTCCCGAATATTTGTACCATCGCCGTAAACAGGCAACGAGCGACCGTCTAAAATATTGGTGAGACACAGCGGGATCAATTTTTCAGGGAAATGGAAGGGGCCGTAGTTGTTAGAGCAATTACTGGTCGTCACTTCGAGTCCGTAAGTATGGTGGTAAGCCCTAACTAGGTGATCACTTCCCGCCTTGCTGGCGGAGTAAGGTGAATTAGGCTCATAGCGCAGATCTTCGGTAAAGGCTGGGGCATCGCTGCTTAGTGACCCAAATACTTCGTCGGTGGACACGTGATGAAAGCGGTGAGGACGACCCGTTCCGGCAAGCCAATAGGCACGGGCCGCTGCTAGTAAGGTATGGGTCCCCACCAGGTTGGTTTGAATAAACGCATCTGGACCCGAAATCGAGCGATCAACGTGACTCTCGGCGGCAAAGTGCACCAAAGTATCGATATCATAGTTGACCAGCGTCTGACTCACACAATCGCTGTCACAAATATCCCCATGTACAAAATGCAGCTGCCCCACCGCCTCAAGGGGCGCCAGGCTGGCTCGATTACCGGCATAAGTCAGGGCGTCGTAGGCCACTACGGTATCGTTGGGGTGGGCCTGAACCCAGTGATAAACGAAGTTAGCGCCGATAAACCCTGCGGCTCCAGTGACCATTAAGGACCGTGTCATAACTCATGTTTCTCGTATTGTTGCAGGTCGACGAGCATTGCGCGTAACTGACTTGCCCAATGATCCCCGGGCTGCCCCAACAGATTGCGCGTCAAAGTCTTATCCAACACGCTGTAAGCAGGGCGCTGGGCTGGGGTCGGGTACTGCGATGCCGGTATCGGGAGCAAGGTCGCCGCTTGGCGCAGCAGGCCCAATTCGAGCGCGATTTCACGAATCGCTACGGCAAAGTCGTACCAGCTGCAGGCACCAGCATCGCTCCAATGATAAATACCTGATGCGTCGCCATGGTCGGCTAAGCCCCAACACGCCAATGCCAGTCCCCGAGCCCAGGTTGGGGTACCGATCTGATCCTCTACTACCGAAAGCTGCTCTCGCTCAGCCATCAGGCGAAGCATGGTTTTCACAAAATTACCGCCGTGACGGGAGTACACCCAGCCTGTTCTCAAAACTACCGGGCTGGCACCAACAGCCATTACCGCATTCTCACCCTCTAACTTGCTGCGACCGTAGGCACCCAGTGGGTTTGGCTCAGCATCGACGGCATAAGGGCGCCCCTGGGTCCCATCGAAAACAAAATCTGTAGAGACGTGTAAAAAACGAATGTTGCGCTCTCGACACTGCAGCGCAAGGGTTTCGGGACCTATCGCATTAACACGGTGTGCCGAGTCGGGCTCTGACTCTGCAGCATCAACTGCGGTAAAAGCTGCCGCATTAATTACCCAAGCAGGCTCAGTGTCATCCAGCGCTCTTGCCACCTGACCAGGATCAGCAATATCCAACATCGACCGCGTCATAGGGATAGCTTGCCACTGCTCGGGGCAGGTCAAAACTAACTCTTGGCCCAGTTGCCCTCCCGCGCCACACATTAGGGCCTTTGACATCAAGGCAAGCGGGCCTCAATCCAATCGGCATACTGGCCAATAATTTCTTCGCCTTCGGGCTCGTTAAAAATCTCGTGATACAGACCGGGCAAAACGTTGAGGGTTAAATCGGTAGCGCCAACCTTAGCTGCAAAGGTCTCGGAGCCTATGGGCGCGGCCAGCGTATCCGCGCCGCCGTGCATAATGAGCATCGGTAAGGTAATCGAGCCCGCCTCTGTCATAACGCGATCCATGGCGTCAAACAGGGCAATGCCTAAGCCCGCAGTCACCTTCCCATGGTTTACCAGGGGATCGGCTTCGTAGGCGGCCACTACCTCCGCGTCACGACTAACCCCAGAGCCATCGAGGGCCAACATACCCGCACGGGGCATGAGTTTTGCGAGCAGACGCCCAATCCACATCACCGGGGCAGGCGGTACTTCCGCCGCCGCAAAAGCGGGGCCACTCAATAACGCACCGCGGTACTGGCCTTGATCTTCAAGCAGAAGGCGGCCCGTAATGAGCCCCCCCATGCTGTGACCCAAAACAAAACAGGGTAAGTCGGGATAGCTCTCAGCCAATACCTTCCGACAACCACGAACGCCTTCGAGATAGTCATCGAAGTGCGCTACAAAAACCCGGTGGCCCGGTGATTCACCGTGGCCTAAATGGTCTGGGGCAACCACGGCCAAGCCCCGTGCGGTCAGGGCCGCAGCAACCTGCTGATAGCGTCCACTGTGCTCCCCCAGTCCGTGCACTAACAAGACCGTTGCACGAACCTCACCCGTAGGCTTCCAGTGCCGATAACAAATGCCGGAGGGTAAGGTTTCAATCGGTGCCTGCGTCATAACCCACCTTAATTTTTTAGGGTAACCGGTGCATCAACCATTAACTAGAAACCGGCGTCAGCCAATCACGATAACGGGCCTGCTCACCGCGAACCGCCTGCAGGTAAATGCTCTGAAGCTTTTCAGTGATGGGGCCGCGCCCGCCGGCGCCGATCTGACGGCTATCGAGCTCCCTCACGGGCACTACCTCTGCTGCGGTTCCGGTAAAAAACGCCTCATCACTGATATAAACTTCGTCCCGCGTGATGCGCCTTTCGCGAACTTCATAACCCTCATCGTGGGCTATTTTAAAAATAGCATCGCGAGTGATGCCTTCAAGACAGGACGTCAGATCTGGAGTGTAAATAACGCCATCGCGAACCATAAAAAAGTTTTCGCCACTTCCCTCGGCGACATAGCCCTCATTATCGAGCATAAGCGCCTCTTCGCAGCCACTATCGATAGCTTCACGCAAGGCTAAGATGGAATTGATGTAATTGCCATTGGCCTTGGCTTTACACATGGTGATATTGACGTGATGCCGAGTGTAACTTGACGTGCGCACAGCAATCCCGCGATCCCGTGCCTCTGGGTCCATATAAGACGGCCATGGCCAAGCGGCAATCATGACATGGGTTTTTAAGTTGTCGGCCCGCAAACCCATACCTTCTGATCCCAGGAAACACATAGGACGCAGGTACCCTTCTTCAAGCTCGTTAATACGAACCACTTCGCGCTGGGCAGCGTTAAGGGCATCCTTATCCCAGGGCATATCCATTTGCATAATTTTTGCAGAACGAAACAATCGGTCGGTGTGTTCTTTTAACCTAAAAATACAGGTGCCCTGATCGGAAGAACTGTAGGCACGAACGCCCTCAAAAACCCCTAGCCCGTAATGAAAGGTGTGGGTCAAGACATGTACCTTTGCCTCCTGCCAAGGCACAAGCTCGCCATCGAGCCAAATTTTTCCGCTCAGTTTAGACAGGTCCATGTTTTTTCCTCTTAACTATTATCTGTATCAATTTCGAGTGCGGGCAAACCAGGTAAAAACCGATCCCTGATCTGAGTAACCGCAATAAGCTGCTGCATAAATTTAGATCGCTTACCGACTAAGTCTACATCTTCAAGTACTGCACGATGTACTTCGGCGCGATACACCAAATACGCAGCACGCAGTGTGTCGGCATCTTCGGCTGACAGCAAGTCATGATCAGCAAGGGCATTTAACAAATTAACAACATCGGTGGCCTGTGCCAGATCGGGATGGTCCGCAGCGTGTCGTAGCACTAGAAATTGCACCACAAATTCAATATCAACAATACCACCAGGGTCGCGTTTGATATCAAACTCATCAGGAGCCGCGTCGAGGCGGCTCTCGGCCCCTTCAAACATGCGCATGCGCATCGTTACCACCGCATCGCGCAGCTCATGATTAGGCCTGGACTGACACACTACTTTCAGCCGCAACGCCTCTAGTTTCTGACACAAGTCTGCTGAACCTCCCACCGGACGCGCACGAACTAAAGCCTGATGCTCCCAGGTCCATGCCGACTCCTGCTGATATTTTTGAAAGCTGCCCAAGGTGACACAGGGCAGTCCCGAGCCGCCATCGGGGCGCAAGCGCAGATCAACCTCATAGAGTCGGCCCTGAGCGACATTGGTGGAGAGAACATGGACAACACGCTGCGCAAGACGTGTGTAAAAGCGTGTATTTTCAATAACTTTAGGGCCTGCAGTAACGCCTCGCCCGCCATCATAAACAAAGACCAGATCCAGATCAGAGCCATAACCCAGTTCAATACCACCCAGCTTGCCGTAACCCATGACAGCAAACCCGGCGTCGTCTCCCTCAGGTTCCCCGTGACGAGATACCAATTCTGCCCGGGCCACCTGAATAGCTTGAACAATCATGACTTCAGCGAGAAAGGTCAGGTTATCGCTTGCCACCATGACGGGCAGCGAGCCATTAAGCTCGCTAGCGGCGACCCTCAATACGACGGCATCTTTGATGCCGGCCATCGCGTGCATCTGTTGCTCTAAATCATCTTCGGGCACTCGCAGCAATTGGTCTTGCACCAAAGCACCCATCTCACTGCGATTAGGTGCTCGATAGAGTCGATCTTCGTGAAGGAGCTCTTCGACAAGCTCCGGGCGTTGAGCGAGCTTGTGCGCGATCCACGGGCTTGCCACATTGAGGGAAACCAGTTGCTCCAAGGCCTGGGGGTGCTCGGTCATCATCACAAGGTAGGCGCTACGTCGAAGCACAGCACTGATAAAAGGTAAGGTGCGGATAACAGCGAGGTCGGCGTTGTTGGTATTAGCTGACACGGAGATCAGTTGGGGTAAGAACGCATCGAGACGATGCCGACTCTCTAATTGCGCGGCCTGCACGCGACCACCGCTCATAAGAGCCTCCACCGCCGCCCAAGTCGCAGTGGCATCACGGTAGCCCAAAGCCGCCAAAGCCTCAGGTGATAAGTCGCCATACTGCAAACCTGCCGATGCAGCGATTTCCAGCGACTGCGCCTCAGGCAGAGTCACCAAATTCTGAAAGTAATCGGAAACTCGATGACGCACCGCCTCGCAGCTTAAAATCAACGCTGCCCAATCAGAATAGCCCATCAGTAAGGCCACCTGCGCCTGTGTTATGGGGTCTGCAGGCAACTCCTGAGTTTGGGCATCACACAACCCTTGCAGAATGTTTTCCAAACGCCTCAAAAAACGATAGGCCTCAATCAATCCCTGGCGGTCCTCAGCACTAATAAAATCCAAATCTTCCAGACGCGCATAAGCGGTCTCCAAAGGGCGCACCTGTAACTCTGGGTGCCGCCCCCCGTGGATAAGCTGTTTGCACTGAACGATAAATTCTATTTCTCGAATACCGCCGTAGCCGCGCTTTATATTTCTTTGCAAATTACTGCGTAGCGTCTCGGCGGCAATCATCTCCCGCATCTCTCTCAACGCATGCAAAGCACCGTAATCGGTGTAGCGGCGATAAACAAAGGCACGTTTCAGCTCCTCTAGGGGCTTTTGGTTTTCAGCCGACCCCGTGATGGGTCGAGCCTTAATCATGGCGTAACGCTCCCAGTCGCGACCGTGTTGCTGGTAGTAAACCTCTAGGGCGTTGTAATTTACGACCAGTGGCCCGCTGCTGCCAAAGGGGCGTAACCGCATGTCCACACGAAACACAAAACCATCGACTGTTTTGGCATCTAACAATTTAATAACGAGCTGACCGACCCGAATAAAAAACTCCTGATTACTGAGCTTTTTTTTGCCGCCCTGAGTTTCACCCGCTTCAGGGTAAGCAAAAATAAGGTCGATATCTGAAGACAGATTAAGTTCGCCACCACCGAGCTTACCCATGCCCAGGACCACCAACTCTTGAACCTCACCAGACCACTCGCCCAAAGGGGTTCCAAATCTCTGCGACAGTTTGGCCGTAGCCCAACGCACCGAAAACTGAATCGTCACGTCGGCTAGCCGTGTTAACGCCTGAAACGTCTCTCTAAGGGTGGCGCTACCTGATAATTCACAAGCGACAATTCTTAACATTTGACGGTTACGAAATATTCGCAAGGCTGACATAACGTCATCATCGCTGGTGTTGTCGAGGACTAACGCCTGCAGCGCAACCTCCCAGGACACGGCCTCAAGGTCACTGCACTTAAACAATCGGCCAGCCCCTAACTCAGTCACAGCCCAATCGTGGTGACGGATAAACTGATCTCGAAAAAATTCACTGGTTGCCAAAAGCCGGTCAAAATCAGCGGCCAACGTGGGGTCGCCCAGTGCAGTTTGCAGACGGCCCCACAGCGGAGCCTCTAACTGTTCAGTAAAATACCCCCAACTTTTCGCGAGCGCAGCAGCGAGGGGCTGGGGCACCGAAGTCTGCTCAGTCATCAAGAGCGGGCGCTACGCGCATGACCTCTTCGAGCGTCGTTTCACCTCGGGCAACTTTTTCAGCACCTGCCACTCTGAGTGGCATCATACCGGCCACCACAGATCGCTCTCGAATTTGACGAATATCATGACTATCGGTGATCACCCTTTGAACACCGGCGTCCGCCACAAGCACCTCATAAATCCCCTCGCGACCGCGGTAACCCGTATCTCTGCAGGCCTTGCAGCCCACCGGTCGATAAAGGGCCTCAGGCATAGCAACCGGATAATCACCCACTAATGATTGCCAACCGTCAATGTCGGTAGGCTCAAGTTGCTTGCAATGACTACAAAGGGTTCTTACCAGGCGTTGCGACATAACACCTCGAACGGTGGCACGAATAAGAAACGCAGGCACACCCAGCTCCACCAATCGCGAAATCGCACTCGGGGAGTCATTGGTATGAAGGGTACTCAGCACCAAATGTCCGGTGAGTGCGGCCTGAATAGCCATATTCGCGGTTTCCAGGTCACGGATTTCACCCACCATAATGATGTCTGGATCTTGTCGCATCAGCGCACGGACACCCGAGGCAAAATCGAGTTCGATCGTGGCATTTACCTGCATTTGATTGAATGCGGGCTCTACCATTTCGATCGGGTCTTCGATGGTGCAAACGTTGACATCTGCGTTCGCGAGCTGCCGCAGGGTAGAGTAAAGCGTGGTGGTTTTTCCTGAGCCCGTGGGACCCGTTACAAGAACGATACCCGTGCCCTGCTCGATGATGTTCTGCCAACGTTGATCATCGCTGCCACGCAACCCCAGCTCCTCAAAGCTTTTTAGCAGCACCTCCGGATCGAAGATGCGCATAACCAACTTCTCACCAAATGCCGTTGGCAGCGTCGAGAGGCGCAGCTCTACCTCATTGCCTTCGGGTGTCCGGGTTTTCAAGCGCCCATCCTGAGGGCGGCGCTTTTCTGCCACGTCCAGCCGCCCGAGAATTTTAAACCGACTGGTCACCGCAGATGCGACCGTAGCGGGCAACTCATAGACTTTATGAAGCACACCGTCGATACGAAAACGGACGTTCCCTAACTCCCGCCTAGGTTCGATATGAATATCGCTAGCGCGCTGCTCAAAGGCATATTGTAAAAGCCAGTCGACAACGCTCACGATATGCTGATCGTTGGCATCGAGCTCCGACTTACCGCCCAGCTGAACCATGGCCTCTAGATTTACCAGATTGCCACCTTCGCCGCGATTCAGGGCTCGGGCACCCTGAACTGAACGTGCCATCACGTAAAACTCTTTTGTGTACCTAGCTATATCCCGAGGATCTGCCAGTACCCGACGTATTGGAAGTCGAGTTGCATGTTCAAGATCGCGCACCCAACCGGTAATCCAGGGCTCGCTACTCGCAATCGTGATCGTCGTATCATCAACCGCAACGGCAAGAATTTGGTGGCGCTCTGCGAAAGCTTCAGACATGACTTCAGCAACCGCTTTGGAGTCAATTTTGAGCGGATCGATATCGAAGACCCCCTGCCCCGTTTCTTGAGAAAGAAAAGCCAGCAGTGCAGCCATATCCAGAACCTCACCGGGGGCGCCCAGGTCCGCTAGCTTCTGCTCTGCTAAAAACGGGAGTGGGGTTAGGCGCATCTGTCGCATAGATTTGAGCCGCACCAAGTCTTTAGCCGATAACCGACCGGCTCGAGTTAACCCCTCGGCAAGGCTAATCAGGTCTAAGCGAGACTCTGGAAGTATCATCATGTGATCAGTCATAACTGCAGTTTACGCGCTGAAAAAACTCTGTCACCGATTAACCACCCCCTGATAGACATTTTTTGATCAGTCACTACCTAGAATATAACCAACGCATCGCTGATCTGCGGTTTGATCATCATCGTCCGGTAGCCGTCCAAGGCCCGACCCACAAGTAGGACACGATTGAATGTTTTGGAGGAATAATGGCAATGTCACATAGCGACTTGGGCTTAAGGCCACTGGCAGTCCCGTTAAGTTTTCACCAAGCCAGCCAAAAATTCCCAAGATTCTCATGGCGGCTTTCGGGTAGTCTCGCTTTTTGCAATCTGCAGCTACTAGCATAAGAGGCTTATCACCGTGGCGTCCTCCAACCATCACATAGACTGGTTTCGACATACCAGCCCCTATATCCGGGCCCACCGGGGTCGGACCTTCGTGATTTATTTGGGCAATGGCGCGTTAGAAAGTGATCAATTTAATAATCTGATAAATGATCTTTGCCTACTACACCTCTTGGGTATTCGGTTGGTGCTTGTCCATGCAACGCGCAGCGAAGTTGAGCAAGCGCTGATGGCTCTGGGTATTACTGGGCAACTTCACCGAGGTATTCGGATTACGGATGCTGAGGTTTTGGGGGTGGTGCGGGACGTTTCCGCGACTCAGCGCTTGCAATTGGAAAGCCAGCTGTCCCAAGGACTTCCCGATTCACCAATGCACGGGGCACGCCTTCGCGTAGTCAGCGGCAATTTCATCACCGCAAGGCCCGTAGGCATTGTCGATGGCGTCGATTTTCTTTTCACGGGCGCCGTACGGCGGCTTGACGCGGTCGGTATAACGGCCGCCCTCGATAATCAGGCCATTGTGCTGTTATCGCCACTGGGCTTTTCTACTACCGGAGAAGTTTTTAATTTGAGTGCTGACGAAGTGGCAACCGCTGCCGCCATCGCACTTGGCGCTGATAAATTGATTTTTATGGCCGACACCGAGGGGCTAAAAGATAGCCACGGGACCTTAGTGCGCCAGTGCACCGTCACCGCTGCTCGCGCCCTTCCCCTTGAGGACCCCATACAGGCCAGCCAGCGTGATGCCGCCTGCCGCGCTTGTGAGCAAGGCGTCAGTCGCGCGCACTTCCTCAGCTACGCCCATAACGGTGCACTCATTGAGGAACTATTTAGCCATGATGGTGCCGGTACGTTGGTCAGCGAGGCCGTCTTCGAGCAACACCGCAGGGCGAGTATTGATGATATCGCCGGCGTGCTCGATCTTGTAAGACCCCTTGAGGAGGCCGGTGTATTAGTCCGTCGTTCCCGAGAGCGTTTTGAGCAAGAGATTACCAACTTTACTGTGCTAGAACGCGATGGGCGGGTATTGGCGTGTGCTGCCCTGTATCCCTATAAGGGTTCTCAGACAGCTGAAATCGCCTGTATTGCGACCCACCCCGACTATCGCAATAGCGGCAGAGGCATGCATTTGCTCGAGCTCCTGCAAACACAGGCTCAAGAGCAAGGCATTCGCCAGCTCTTTGTGCTCACCACCCAAACCACCCACTGGTTTATTGAGCAGGGCTTCGTTGATGCCAGCCTTGATCAGCTACCGTCCGAACGTCAGGCGCTCTATAACTTGCAACGAAACTCTAAAGTACTAATCAAGAACCTCGACTGATCCGCCTTAACTGTTAGAATTCTCGCCCTACTCGGGAGAACACGGCATGCCCCAATACCGATCCAAAACATCGACCGCTGGACGCAACATGGCTGGTGCTAGAGCGCTGTGGCGCGCCACTGGAATGACTGACGGCGACTTCGAAAAGCCTATTATTGCCGTGGTGAACTCTTTCACCCAGTTTGTGCCTGGCCATGTGCACTTAAAAGACATGGGCCAGCTGGTGGCTAGAGAAATCGAAGCTGCCGGTGGCGTTGCTAAAGAGTTCAACACCATAGCGGTCGATGATGGTATCGCCATGGGCCACGACGGCATGCTTTATAGCCTACCCTCTCGAGACATTATTGCCGACTCCGTCGAGTACATGGTCAATGCGCACTGTGCCGATGCTATGGTCTGTATTTCCAACTGCGACAAAATCACTCCGGGCATGCTCAACGCTGCCATGCGTCTTAATATTCCCTGTGTTTTTGTATCTGGCGGACCCATGGAAGCCGGCAAGACAAAGCTGTCTGAACATAAACTCGATCTAGTAGACGCCATGGTCATTGCGGCTGATGACTCTGCAGACGACGCCACTGTTGAGGCCTATGAGCGCTCTGCCTGCCCAACCTGTGGCTCCTGCTCGGGCATGTTCACCGCCAACTCCATGAACTGTCTCACCGAAGCACTGGGCTTAAGCTTGCCCGGAAATGGCTCACTACTAGCAACCCACGCCGATCGAGAAGCCTTATTTAAGCGCGCGGGGCGTGTCTCTGTTGCTCTCGCGCGGCGTTGGTACGAACAAGACGACACATCGGCACTTCCCCGAAACATAGCCAACCGCCAGGCCTTTGAAAACGCCATGTGCCTGGATATCGCTATGGGCGGCTCCACCAACACCATTTTGCATTTATTAGCAGCGGCACAAGAAGCCCACCTCGATTTTTCTCTGACCGATATCGACGCTCTGAGCCGGCGGGTACCCCAGTTATGCAAAGTGGCGCCCAGTACACCGCTTTACCACATGGAAGATGTTCATCGTGCCGGAGGTGTCATGGCAATACTTGGGGAGCTCGCCCGGGGTGGCCTCATCGATACCAGCACCTTCACCGTACACACCGCCTCGCTGGGTGACGCACTTTCAGAGTGGGATATCGCACAAACCAACAGCGCCGACGTCCACAAGCTTTTTTCGGCAGGGCCCGCGGGCGTACCCACGCAGCAAGCCTTTAGTCAGGCGACCCGCTGGCCCAGTCTTGATCTTGATAGGGCGGGGGGCTGCATCCGCGATGTCGACCACGCTTACTCACAGGAGGGTGGCCTGGCCGTCTTATTTGGCAATATTGCTGAAGACGGCTGCGTAGTTAAGACCGCAGGCGTCGATGACGATGTCTTGTGTTTCAACGGCCCAGCTCACATCTGTGAAAGCCAGGAGGCCGCCGTTGCCGACATTCTGCAAGATCGCGTTGCTGCCGGTGCTGTAGTTATCATTCGTTATGAAGGACCTCGAGGTGGACCAGGTATGCAGGAAATGCTGTATCCCACCAGCTATCTAAAATCGAAAGGGCTGGGTAAAGCCTGTGCACTGGTTACCGACGGCCGCTTTTCCGGGGGCACCTCGGGGCTATCAATTGGCCATGTGTCACCCGAGGCAGCCGCAGGGGGCGCGATTGGCTTAGTACAGGCTGGCGATACCATCGCGATCGACATTCCTAATCGGCGGATTGATGTAGACCTCAATGCCGAAACCCTCGCTCATCGAAGAACGCAAATGGATGCATCAGAAAAACCTTGGCAGCCCGAGGCAGCACGCCCAAGACAGGTCAGCGCCGCCTTGAAAGTTTATGCCCGCATGGTGACCAGCGCCGACAAAGGAGCCGTCAGGGATTTATCGCTGTTGGACTAAAAGGTTGGGCCTGCGCCACTAGCGCGGTAAAGTCTTCGCGATAGTCGTCGATTTTCCGCCGTAGACGACGGTCCTGCTTTGGCGTACGCAAGTTAATCACCTCGGTAAATATCGCCTGCGATAATGCGCTGTTGTGGGCATAAACCGCAACGTACTCCGGCGACCTCGCGGCCTCCCGCCTTGCGAGCACCCCATGAACCTCAGAGGGCCAACTAGCCGTATCACGGCCAATCACATCGGCGAGCTCAGCGGTCCAGCGGGCTCGATCTTCAATCCAGACGCCATCAAACCGCTGATATTCCCGGGTATAAAGCGCTAATGTCTCTTTTTGGGAGTCCGTCAGCCTGCCCAAAAACTTACTCAGGTTATCGGCAAATTGTTCTTCGACATTTTTACGATAAGCCTCGTCAGATCGCGACAACAACCGCTCTCGCTGTTCATCCTGTTCGTCCTCAAGCGCCAGCATGAACTCTTGCCGCTGGTCGAGGGTTAACGTAACACCAAAGTCGATCATTAAGTCGAGAATACGAACCTCAAGACGATCCGCTGCAGCGGACAATTCAGCAAACAAGGTTTTGACGGCTTCGGCATCTAAGCTGGGGTCAAGGCCGCGCTCAAAATTTGTGAGCAGCTGCGCGTAACTCGGCAACTCCTCACGGCGGTGCCAGTCGAGTAATTGATCTATTCGGCCTTGAAAGCCGGCGGACTGCTCGGGATTGAGTGTGACATAGTCGTCAACGTACCAATCGATCAGCGTGTCTAGTCTGTTATAAAAAAACCGCGTGCCAGAGCAAGCGGTTATGGTCAAAAGCATGACCAGAACAAGGACGCCTTTAGCGCCACATGGGTATCGTACCTTCAACATTTGTGGGATCCCGTGGTGAGGGTTCTTCGATGTAAACTTGATCTCTACCTTTGCGCTTGGCCTCGTACATTGC
>JAQXAF010000077.1 GCA_029253085.1 Luminiphilus sp.
GCTTCGCGGTAATACCAAATGAATTCGCCTTCCTGCAGGTCGAAGCCCCTGGCAAGAACCGGGTTGCCCGCGCCGTCGAAGTCGATGTTCCCTAATGAGATTTTGCCGCGTATCACCAGTTTTTTGGACTCGCGTTTTAGGTCGTATTCCCAATAAGCTCTGGGGCGAAAAGCCGCTTCTAAACGTTGCCCTACGTCTCGATTTCCTCCTTCAGAAAAGGAAATCATGATCTTTCCCGGTTTTTCGGGGAGAACGCTAACAATGCTAGGATCTCGTTCCTCAATCACTTCAATTTCTTTCTCACCCACATCCACCAGAGCAATGCGGGTTTCATAAACGCCGCGGTTAAAGCCCTCCACTTGGTCGCGTACTTTTTGGCGGGCTCGAAAAACAAAATTGTCGTCGGACACCCAATCAAAGCTCATGATTTCCATGGGGCTGGCGTTGACTCGAAAGGGTTCGGCACTGAGATCGTCGGTGTTGTAGATCTCAATGACCGGATTGGCTCCCTTACCGGAGACTTTTTTTAGCCCAAGGTAGCGCCCATCAGGTGATATTTGTATGTTGCTGATTGCGGCCCGGCGAGCCCACTGATCTATTGGGTAAGGGGTCGCTGTTGCCCAGTTGGACGAGAGAAGGGTGAGTGCAAGTACGGCAGTGAGAACACGAAGCATGGCGGTGTCCGGTGTCAATGGTTGAGTGAAGTGCTGAGGCGCGCTTTCACGCGCCTCGAGCTACATTTACAGGCTTAACCTCTGTAAGCCTCAGCTTCCGCCCATGCGATAAACGACGTCAAAGAAGATGGTACGACCCTGCAGATCATAACCATAGCCAATGGGTGTATTGGAGTAAGAGACAACCTCACTGCCGTCTACCGTGGGCGGTTCTTTGTCGAAAACGTTGCGAACGCCAGCGCCTATGGTCCACGAGTCGGCATCATAGAAGAGTGATGTGCTGTGAAGCAGGTAGCTGCCAGCTTCGGCAAAATCCCGGCAAAGCACATCATTGGGCGGTCCAAAGCAAGTATCAGACGTGCCTGCTACTGAATCGAAGGGGTCAACGCTCTCGGGGTCTTGGCCGACACTGTCGAGGTAGCGTGTTTCCCAGGTTGCAGTCCAGCGGTCCCAGGTAAAGCGCAATGCAAGCTGGGCCTGCCACTCAGGGAAACCCCATTCACCCTGGTAGGTTTCTCTATCGACACTGTCATCAGGGTTTACAAACTCTGTTGACCGCTCAAGCAGCTTGCTCGCGGTTAAGTTAGCCCTGAAATCGATGGGTACGCCCACATTGAGGGTGTCCCCGAAGAAGATATTGTAGTCAACGCCCCGGGCGACTTCTTGGTCTCGGTTAATGAAACCCAAGTCCATTGAAGTGATTTGTGGGTTGGTAGGGTCAGAGAGGTCTCTTGTGATTCGGTTACAAAAGACACTTGCGCCGTTGCCGGCTTCATCGCCATAGCAATCACTAATGATAAAGCCCGTTGAAGGCTCAATCACTGTGTTGGTGATATCAATCTCGTAGTAGGTCATGCCCATTGAAAAATCAAACTTGTTGCTGAAGTCCTGTTCAAAAGCGAAGCCCACGGTCCACGACTCAGACTCTTCAGGGTCCAACTCGAGGGAGCCGCCTTGGGAGACTTCGACGCTAAAAGTATTGAAGCCGCCGTTGTCCGCAATGGTAGGATCCACGCCGGTAGCGACGCAGTTAGACAGAACCTGCGGGTCGCGCTTGTCATTTTCGGGAATATAAGCGCCTGTTAAGTCGTCAAAGGCACCATCAGGAATGTAACAAGGGTCGGCAACATTGAGAAATCCAGTTGACCCGGCCAGAAATAACTCTCGGAGGTTGGGGGCACGAAACGCGGTGCCCCAAGTGCCGCGAATTAACAGGGGCTCGACAGGACGCCAGCCGATTTTGACGGATTCTGTCGTGTTAGTTCCGTAGTACTCGTCATCGGTTATTCGCCCGGAGAGGTTGACGCTGAGTTCTGTAGCTAGCGGCTTGTTAGCAAGTAGAGGAATCTCCACCTCCGCAAAGACTTCGCTGACTTGACGGTCACCCTGTGCACCTTTGTCGCTAAAGAAACCCCAGAAAAGTCCCTCGGCTGCTACAGCGTCGGGATTAGAGCTGATGTCGTCGAAACGGACCTCCGCACCCAAGCCCAAAGCGACTTCACCCGCGGGGAGCTCAAAGATGTCGCCAGTGACATAGGCTGATGCCACGATCTGCTCGTATTCAGTATCGAAGCTTCTTGTATCAAATAAATAGTTACGCTCTGCTTGCGAGCCAAAGTCGCCAACGACTTCCCCGATGGGGTATAGCGAGGGTGCATACATATTTACTGGGACACAGCCCGCTGTGGCGTCGGAGCGCAGTGCGGCGCCTAAGTCGTTTTCGCAGGGTGTCGATGTGGAGGAATAGTAGCCCAAGGAGTAATTCAGCCGGTCTTCACGAACGCCATAGCGCTTTGATTTTCCTTCGGACAGCGAGTAGCTCACATAAGCATCAAAACTCCAGTCCTCGACGGACCCAAAATTCATGAAGGGTATATCACCGCTAATTCCGGCGACAAAGCGCAGCTGAGACTGCTCTACTTCAGTGATGTTTCGATCGCCACGTACCGACACAATGGGAATGGTGGGCACAGGACCCAGCGCACCTGGGTATAAGTTAACGATGCCGAAGTCACGGAATTGCGCAGGGGTTAACCCAAACTGATTGGCGATGCCCGCGGCGATCGAGGGATTATCGAGGTAGGCGCCCATTGCTAACCCGCAATCGACACCGTCGGGTTGATTGGGGTTACATAGGTTGAACGGGTTGTTTGCGGGCACCTCAGGAAATAGCTGGCCCTCGCCTGATTTTGAATCGATCTCGAGGTAAGAATAATTGGCCTCGAAGTAGGGCGTCAGGTTGGCCTCGCCTTCAAAAGTGTATTCACCATAGGCCATCACGTTATAACGCGTCGATGCGGGAAAGAGATCCGCAGCTAAGGAGGCGGGTTTGCCGTTCAAATCATAGTCATACAGGTTGATATCACCAACGCCATCACCGTTGCCGTCTGCACCCAGACCGGTGTAGGGATCCCCTGACTCAGAAAAGTTGCCCCAACCTCCGTTAGAGTAACCGGGTGTGTAATAGATACTGCCGGCGTCAATCGAAGGGATAAAGGTTCGCGCCGCTACACTGCCGAAGGCGCAATTACCGTAACTAGGGTAACCGATCGAGCTGTAGTATTGATCTTCAGTTCGAATGGTGCCGTTCTCATCGATCTCCACGTTGCTTTGGCAGTCACCGGTCCAATCGCGGTCTGCCAGAGCGGCCTTAGTGCTGTCGACGTATTCAGCGCCAATACCAAAAACGCCGCGGTCGGTATTAAATCCCCAGCTGGCAGTCACGGTGGTATCAGAGCCGCCACTTTGAACGGGTTGATTGCCAAAAACCTCAACTTCCAATCCGTCGAAGTCCTTGCGCAGGATCGCGTTAACCACACCGGCGATAGCATCGGAGCCGTATACAGAAGAGGCGCCGTCCAACAGAATATCGTAGCGCTCGACCAACGATCTGGGCAACAAATTGAGGTTAGGTGCTGCGGGTGCGCCCTCAACACCCGAGGGTGATACACGGCGCCCGTTGATCAAAACAAGGTTCCGATTTGCCCCGAGACCGCGGAGGTCAACGGTTGATGCAGCGGGGCCGTTGTCCAATACAAACCCTTGAAAGGTGAGGTCAATCTGCTGGCCAGTCGCGGCAGTTGAGCCCTGCAGAATATCCGCTGCGTCAATAAGTCCGGCTTCTTTCGCAAATTCGGTCGTAATAATCTGTAAGGGTGAGATGCTTGAAAAGGTATCTCGACGTAATCTTGATCCCGTGACAACAACTTCCTCAACGCTGCCTTGGGGTACTGGTGAAGCTTCGTCTGTCGCTGCAGCCTCAATCGCTGATTCTTCAATGACTGAGCTGCTTTCGGTTTCTTGTGCGCTGGCGCTGTTAAGGCCCGAGCAGGCGAGTGCGACGGTAACTGCGAGTAAATTTCGCTGGGTGTTGAACCGCATGATAAATCCTCCAAAATTCGAGTATTTTCTGCAACATCTGCGTATTGATTTGGCTCTGGGTACGCTCAATGCTGTTTGAGTGGTGTTTTTTGCAATCATATCCGAATTATGTGCGCAGAGTCACGATTCCGAGAGACGCTGACTGCAACGAATAAATGCATAAAAAGCCGCTGAGGACATAGGTTTGGTCTCAGTGCGGGTGTCGTCAGCCGGTGGTTGCGCCCACCAAGCGGCACAGGCGCGGCCACTAACGCTATGCTGGGTTAGTAAATGATAGGGCAACGGTGACGGTGTTCGCTTCGTAGCCTTTTTAATGCAGCCGATTGTCTAGCATCCTTGTATTCTACCGGTCATCCGTCGCATGCTATCGCCATGAAATGGGAAAATATTGATACGCAAGTTTGCTCTGTTGCTCGGGCGCTGTCTGTTGTTGGTGAGCGTTGGACGCTTTTAATCATTCGAGACGCGTTCAAAGGCACACGGCGTTTTGACGAGTTCTACCGCAACCTCGGAGTGACCCGGCATCGTCTGTCTGAGCGCTTAGCGGGTCTAGTCGAGGCTGGGGTGATGACTCGAGTCCCGTATTGCGATCGGCCGGTTCGCTATGAGTATCGTCTCACTCGGATGGGCTTAGGGCTCTATCCGGTGCTCATGACTTTGGGCAATTGGGGCGATGCTTGGTTGGACAAGGGGCAAGGCCCTCCTACCGAGTATTGGCATGCCGGGTGTGGAAATCTCGCTAAACCCGTACTAAGTTGCAGTGAGTGCGGAGATTCTCTTCGCCCAGAGGAGGTTTCGGCACGCCCAGGACCCATAATGCAAAGGTTCATCGAGTCATTGTTGGAGGTAGGGGCTACAGTGCCACCGGAAGCAGCATTACCCGCCGCAGCCGCAGAGTTTTCTGCGCTGCAAGCCAATCATAAAAGTGAGTGAAAATCATGAACCAGCAGGTTAACCAACTCGTTATAAACGCGTCAGATGAGATATTGGCTGGGCCAGATGGTGCACAGCGAACGCCTGAAGCGGAGCAGGAGTTTCGCAAACAACGCTTGGCTGCGGCGCTGCGCATTTTTGGGAAATTTGGGTTTGATGAGGGCGTCGCAGGGCACATTACGGTTCGTGATCCTTTGGACACAGAAACGTTTTGGGTGAATCCCATGGGACGTTCCTTCAAGCAGGTGTGTGTGTCCGATCTGATTCGTGTCGATCACGACGGCCAGATTGTTGAAGGTAAGGGTATTTTAAACGGTGCCGCTTTCACCATACATGGTCACATTCATCAGTCGCGTCCGGAGGTGATTGCAGCCGCCCACGCACACTCTATTTACGGCAAGGCTTGGTCATCTTTGGGGCGATTACTAGATCCTATTACTCAGGATGCCTGCGCGTTTTATGGAGATCACGCATTACTGGATGATTACACGGGTGTGGTCGTTGACATGACTGAAGGAGCACGCCTCGCCCAGGTATTGGGCCAGAAAAAGGCGATTATTATGCAAAATCATGGACACCTTACGGTAGGCGGTTCCGTGGAAGAGGCCTGCTGGTGGTACGTCACTATGGAACGCAGTTGTCAGGCGCAGCTGCTCGCCGAGGCTGCAGGCACGCCGCGGCCAATACCCAAGGAAATGGCGACGCACACACAGCAGCAAGTCGGTAGCCGGCAGGCGGGCTGGTTTAGTGCACAGCCCATGTTTGACGTTATTTTGGCGGAGCAACCCGATTTACTTGGGTAAGGCTTCTACTGATATCGCCCACGCCAGAATAATGGCGTATTCCGTTGTATCCGTGGCGTAGCGACGACCCCCACCATGCCCACCCCCACCTGAAATTTTGGTCACCAATTTGTCGGCCGAGTTTGATTCGATATAGCGCAGGAAGGACTCGTAATTGAGTTGGCTGCTGTTGTTCTCTCCCGCACCGTAAAGCCGCAAGCCGCCGGGTGCTCCGGCTCGCCCATGGCAACCCGAACTCGTGCAGTTTCCAGCCGCACTCACAATCAGCGCATTGACATCGTCTTCATAGATCTGTCTTACAGCCGCCTCGGGGTCGCTTTGTGACGCCGAGCAGCCGTCACTGTCGACAGACTCGCCGCTGGGGGTATCGGGGCAGAGATCGGCATCATCGGTAACACCGTCGCCATCAGTATCGGTTGGTGAAGGGGTGTCACCACCTTTTAAGCCGTTGGCTCCGGTTCCGCGAATCGATTGAACGGTACTCACTAAATCAGTCGCGAGGTTGCCAGCGGTTTGAGCGGCAGTGAAAGGCCCGTTGAAACCGCCAATGCCTAAAACTAAAGCAAGTAAAGCAAGCCGTCGTAGTCGAATCATCATTGCTTCAATCCTCAAAATTCTGCCCAGTAACTTAGTGGTTGCGCGGCGCACATGCAATTTTATCTTAATGTTACCGCACATTCACTGAGACAGATCGTTGAAAAGCCAGGGTCAGGCAAAAAATAATCATTATTTCGATGACCAGGAGAGGCCAATGGATCGCGGTGACCTGCGCTGCTTTGTCGATCATTTGAAATTGTGACTCGAAAACCTGATAGGCCAGCCACGAGGCTCCCATTCCTACCAAGTACGCCGTTTGTTTAGCGATATCGAGTTGTGTCAGTCGCTTGTTGTCTATAAAGAGCAAAGTTTCACAGCGGACAAGGTAACTGCCCAAGGCAAAGGTGAACTGGTAGCCCAGATAAATAAAGAGTGCTAGGGGTTTTTCTATGGGATAGAGCAAAACCCCCACGACGCCTAACAGAATAATGATTTCTACAGCGAGTGAGAGACGGTAAAACCACTCAGGATTGAACAATCGATGGTATTGAGTGGCAATGACAAGCGTCGCTAATGCCAGCCCGATGCCGCCAGCGGAAAAAATAGCGGGGGAGAGCGGCTCATACAGCGTGAACACTGCGCCAATCGATAAACCCAAAAACAAGGAGTTAAAAAACTTGTAGGCCAAAAACCAATTAAAACGAATCTTAGCGTTATCCAACGACCGCTCCTTCACTCAATAATCAACGCCTTTTCTAGCTTGAATCCCAGCGCGGTAGGCATGTTCAACGTCTTTGATTTCAGAGACGGTATCCATGATCGAACGCAGTGCGCTGCCACCGCCACGACCGGTGACGACAACGCTCTGGTGCTCGGGGCGGCCTTTAATGGCATTGAAGATCGTATCCTCCGGCAGGTACTTAAAAGCGAGCATGTAGGTCAGCTCGTCGAGGACGACCAAGTCCAACTGCGGATTGACCAACATGTTTGCGGCTTGCTCCCAGGTGCGCTCTGCGGCTGCGATGTCGCCACTGCGGTCTTGTGTATCCCAAGTGAAACCCGTACCCATTTGGTAGAACTCGACCTCTGGACAATGGTCGCGAAGGTAATGCTCTTCCCCTGACAGCTGCACGCCTTTTATGAACTGTATAACCCCTACCTTTTGCCCATAGCCCAGAGCTCGCAGCACCATACCAAAAGCCGAGCTGGTTTTGCCTTTGCCATCGCCGGTCAAAAGTACGGCAACGCCTCTGTCAGTGGTGGCTGCCGCAACGCCGGCATCTACGGCGGCTTTTTGTTTTTCCATGGCACGGTTGTGACGCGCTTCTTTGTCGTTGTTATCCATGGTTAAGCCCTTTAGATACTGTAGCGGAGACCGAGGTAAGCAGCCCTTGGGATCTGATTGTAATCCCTGATCTGGGCGTCTTGGTTGTCCGTCAGGTTTTCAATCCGTGCCGTAACGCGCAGGGATTGAGTTACATTGAGCGCTACACTAGCATCTAAGCGTTCGGTATTTGGCATGGGTGCTCCAAAAGTATCCACAGAGTCCCGGGTGAATCGAGCGGTTAGAGCCGCGACGACCGAGCGGTTTTGCCATAGCAAACTGCTCGCCGCAGCCCACTCAGGACGGTAGGGTCTTTGCTGCTTGGAGCTGGACTCTGTCTCATTCCAAGTGATGTTTGCCAATAGACGCCAGTGGGTTAGAAAAGCGGTTTCACCAGAGAGTTCTAGGCCCTGTGATGATGTGGTGCCGGTACCCTGCAGATAGCCAGAGAAGCCGGCCATGTCAAAGTAAATCTCATTGTCTATTTCTTGATCAAACCAGGTGACCTCAAGCCGCTGGTCAGGCTGGCCCCAGCTAAAACCGATTTCCCAGCCTTGGCTCTTTTCCTCGGTAAGCGCAGTGGTGGCTGCGGGGGCGTAGCTGAACGGACCCGCGTTATAGGCTATTTCATAGAGGCTAGGTGCACGAAAGCCCGTGCCAACTGCACCCCTGACAATCAAAGGATGATCGGAGCCAGCAAGCTGCTGTTGCAGACTGATTCGCCACGAGGTGTGTTGTCCAAAATCGTCATTGTCATCCCATCGGGCCCCTACAGTCAGCGCGCCGGCTAGCACATTGAGGTCGTATTCTCCCCAAATGCCCAGGTTGTCCCGACTGCGCTCGCTGCCGCCATCAGTAAGGGACTGGTCAACGGCATCGACCCCTAGTGTTAAACGTTGTCCTGCCATAGGTGAGAGCGAGCCAATCCAAGAAACCTCTTCCTGCTGACCTTCTGTTTCGAAGGACAATATTTCCGCGCTGTAAAAAGCTCTTTCGATTTCAGATTTTTCGTAGCTCAGTGATGAATCAATCAGGTTATTTTGAAATCTCGCGGTGATACGTGCGGCTGTCTGATCAAAGGTATCGGTACAGGCACCAATTTGCGCAAAAGTGGCGGTGTCAAAACAGCCGTCGTAGTCATTATCGCCGTCGATATCGTGCACGCTGCCGGTCAACGTGAGGGCGTCGGTTAAGCTCAACGCGGCCGTGCCGTGGATCGTGGTGTTGCTGTATCCGTCATCGTCTCGCAATTGGTTGTCAGAGGGCCTCGCATTGAACCCGTCAGTGCTTAAGTCGGTGATGGATAGCGAGCCGCGAAATCGTTCAGCCCCGCCTGCGACAAAACCGGCTAATTTCGAGTAACCGTTTTGACCACCTTCCGCTGTGACATTTGCGGTGACGCCTGTTTCAGGTTGACGGGTCGTCATGGCGATGACACCGCCGGCATCAGCGCCGTAAGCGAGCCCTTGGGGGCCTCTAAGAACCTCGATCCGCTGAAGCCCCTCTGAAAGCAGATGTTCAATACGAGGGCTTATTTGAGGCGAGGAAGGATCAGCGATATCGATACCATCTAAAACCACACGGGTACGGAAGCCTTCTTCGCCGCGAATTCGCACGGATGCCGATTTTCCGGGGCCTCCATCGCGGGTGACTGAGACACCCGGCTGTAAGTCAAGAAAGTCTGCAACATCGCTGTAGCCCAGAATTTCTATGGTCTCACGGTCGGTAACTGACACGGAGACACCAATTCGGCTCAGTGGTGTTGGAACCCGTGAGGCGACGATAACGGTTTCTTCAAGAGCTTCACTGTCAGTGCCATCGGCGTAAGCAGCCGTCATTGGTGCGCTGGCAAGCAAAGATAAAACGATGGGGCGATAAACGGTGTGACGAAACATAGCGCAGCTCCTGCAGTGGGCGGAGGCGCTGTCTTGACAGCACAGGTGTGGGCTCCAGCCAGATGGGGAGTCGCACCCTGCAAAGCCCTCCGCTTTGTGGTTTACGTTATGTCAGGCAGGTATCGGGCTCGGAACAAAGTTCCCTACCGTTGCGGGGGCAGCACTGGAGTCGCGGCGCTAGACCGATAACCAGTTTCCCTTTTAACCTGCCCAGACCACAAGGGACGGCAGGCACCTAACGGAGCGGAGGGTACTCGCGCTTTAAAGCCGCGTCAAACCTTCGTCTTATTCGGTGTTTTCCGGCAGTGCTAATATAGCGAGCATGAGCGAGAAAAATAAATTAGATGCCGTTAGCGAGAGCAAATTAGAACGCTGGCGGCCTTACATTAGACAATGTCTAGATCGCGAACCAAGGGGCTTACGAAGCATCGTCGCTTGGGACGATCAGGGCCGTCCGCGTGTAATTCAGGTTGCTCTTGTGGTCGATGGCAAGCCATTTCCAACTGTATTTTGGTTGATCGATCCAGCACTTTGCCTAGCTATCGATCGACTGGAAGCTGCTGGTTGTATTGCCAGCTTGCAACAGCGAGTGAACGATTCGGCCGAATTACGCGCTGAAATGCGGATTGATCATGAAAAGCATCAGGCAGTTCGCGCGGCAACTATGACGCTTACGGAACGAGAATTTTTGGAGTCCTCTGGTATGATAGAGGCCTTCACTACCCGCGGCATTGGTGGCATTCAGGGGGTCGATAGGATTCGCTGTTTGCATACATGGTATGCCGCGCATTGTGTCCAATCGAATGTCGTGGGAAATATGGTCGACGAGCTTCTCTATGAGGGCCCCTCGACGCTTATTTCCGACGCTCAATCATGAGTTTATAAATGTGATGCCTTCAATTACCGATGACACCCGTATTTCGTCCCTCAAAGAGTTGGCTGCGCCCAGTGATTTACTGAATCAGATACCCCTCGATGAAACCGTTGCTGCTCACGTGACACACGCCAGAAGAGCAATACATAACGTTCTGTCGGGTGATGATGACCGCCTTGTCGTGGTAGTGGGTCCCTGCAGTATTCACGACGTAGACGCTGCTATTGATTACGCTAGACGCCTCCAGCCTCTTGCTGACAAATTGCGTGATCGCCTGCTAATTGTTATGCGGGTGTATTTCGAAAAACCGAGAACGACGGTAGGTTGGAAGGGGTTAATCAACGATCCCGATCTAGATGATTCCTTTCAAATCAACAAGGGCCTGCGCTTGGCCCGACAGCTATTGATGGACCTCAACAGGATGGGGTTGCCAACGGGAACCGAATACCTCGATCTGATATCGCCACAATATTTAGCCGATTTGGTCAGTTGGGGTGCGATAGGCGCAAGAACAACAGAGAGTCAAACCCATCGAGAGTTAGCCTCGGGTCTGTCGTGCCCTGTTGGCTTTAAAAATGGTACCGATGGCGATGTGCAAATGGCGGTCGATGCGATTGGTGCAGCGCGTCAACCCCATCATTTTCTTTCAGTCACGAAAGAGGGGCAGTCTGCGATTTTCGAAACATTGGGTAACGAAGATTGTCATGTGATTCTGCGAGGCGGACACAAGCCAAACTATGACATGTTTGCCGTCGATGATGCGCGAGCGCTGTTGAGTCGGGCAGGTTTATCCGATCGGCTTATGATCGATGCGAGTCACGCCAACAGCCGAAAGCAGCCCGAGCGACAACTTGAGGTCCTCGCCAATATCGGTCAGCAGGTGGCGGGTGGGAACGACGCCATTATTGGTGTCATGATCGAGAGCTTCTTGGAGGCGGGTCGTCAGAACGTTGTAGCGGGCGGCACACTGACCTACGGACAAAGCATTACTGACCCTTGTATCGATTGGGCGGCTACTGAAGATATCTTGACCCGTCTCGCCGATGACGTGGCGCAAAGACGCCTGAACCGGAGGGGTGACTCTTGATCACAAGATGCTTTTCACGAATTAAAAGCGTTGGCTGGGCTGTGTCTCTACTTGTCTTGGTGGTTTCGGGCCCAACATGGAGCCAAGAAACTGGGGATCTGGAAACGCAACCCACCCTAACGGTAGCGGATGAACTCGATTCTCTTGAGGCGCTTTTTTATGCCATTCGGCAGACCGAGGAAGAGGCCAGCGATATTAATGGCGGTCCGGAGGATGCGCTGCGCTTTTACCTCGACGAAGAATCCCTTCATGTGCTGAAGCAGTTCAGCAGAATTGCTGGGCGAATACTGAAGCTTGGTAACGATGCCCCAGAGCGCGGCGAACTTGCGGCGAGGTTGGCGCTACGTAATCAGCAGCTTGATGAAGGCTTTGCCCGAAGATTTGAACGCCTTGAGTCTCGTATTGCCGTAAAACATGAGGGATTAAGCGCGCTTAGCGGTTTAGATCGAGCGCTGTTGCGTGCGCAAATAGACAGCATGGATGAGCAGCGAATACGTTACTTAGAGTACATGATCGACGTGGTGGACGTTCGTGCAGCATTGAATTTTCCAGCAGGGACTTTGGAGCAACTCGCTAACCGCAGCTTGCTGTATTACGCCGATGAACGGCTGGGGTCTCTGCAACTGCTGAAAGCGCAACGGCAAGCCTTACAGTCCCGCCTAAAATCACCGTCCTCTGATCCATCCGTACAAGAAGCATTGTTGCGCGCAGAGCAGCTCCTTGCTTTAGACGTAGCGTGGTTGGGGCGTATCGCCACGCAAATGCAGCGTGTAGGTCTCGATACCACTAGAGTGAAACGCGCGATTATCGAGGAGCAAACTGCCATTTCCTTTGAAATGGTGGACCTCGAAGTTTTCAATGTCGTTATCGACGATATCTATTCCAAAATCAGTCGATGGTTCACCACTGAGGGGCCCGATATGGTGCTCCGCATTTTGGTGTTCCTTGGCATCGTATTTTTGGCCCGATTCATCAGTCGAGCTGCGCGGCGATTTGCACAGCGCACTCTCGATAAGCGACCCGGTGGCATGTCGCAGCTTTTGAGAGATGTGTCTGTCTCAATGATTGGCGGCGGTGTGATGGCGGCCGGTTTTCTTATTGCATTATCACAAATGGGTATTTCTTTAGCGCCCATGCTGGCGGGCTTGGGCGTCGCGGGATTTATCTTGGGTTTTGCCCTGCAGGAGACCCTCAGTAATTTCGCCGCAGGGGGTATGATCCTAGCTTACCGACCCTTTGATGTGGGAGATTTTATTGCCGTAGCAGGCGTTGAAGGCACCGTGCGTCGGATGAATTTAGTATCGACAACCATTACGACTACTGACAATAAAAGCCTTATCGTGCCCAACAGTAAAATATGGGGCGATGTGATTCGAAACTACACCAGTCAAAGCATGCGTCGTGTCGATACTGAGTTTTGTATCAGCTACAGCGATAGTATCGAGCAGGCGGAGCAGGTGTTAGCCGAGGTGTTGGCGCAAATTCCGGAAATACTCCCAGAGCCAGAGACTGTGGTTAGAGTGCACCGCCATGGGGAAAGTTCGATTGATTTTGTCGTCCGGCCGTGGGTGAAGACGGTAGACTACTGGCCTACGTATTGGACTTTACATCGAGAAGTGAAGCTCGCTTTTGATCGGGCGGGAATTACCATACCTTTCCCGCAGCGCGACCTGCACCACTTTCATCACGAGCCGGGTGATGGCACTGAGGCGTCCACTTAGGGCGCCCATTCCAGCCCAAGTAAAATGCTGTAGTCTAGGGTTTTGTCTAATGGGTTGTCGGCGTTTTCCTTTCCGGAATCGTAGTCGGAGTTCAAACTCAGTTTAATGTTTAAATCGCCGACCGCCTCCCACTTCACCGCAGCTTCTAAGTGTGCTCGCAAACGGTCGTCATCGGTTAAAGAGGGGTAGACGCTGCCCGTTATATTTATGTCGAGATCTACGTTGGTCAAGCTGTACATGACGAGCGAGCCCGTTAGAAAGCCCTCAGCCGAAAAATCAGTGTCTTTAATGGGTGGCGTATCGTCAAAGCAGCCCTCGCCGAGTAACTGCACATCACCGGTGCAGCTCAGAGAACGTTCGCGAATACCCTGAAGGCCAACCAAGGCGCTAAACCGCATTCCAGCACTGTCGATAAAATAGCGCCCTATACCTGAACCCAGCGAGACACGGCCAAAGTTGTTCAGTTCATCGTTGTAATCGTATTGACCAGAGAAGCTTCGGTACCAATTATCTCCATAATTTGACCAGCGTTCGTTTTCTAATCGAAACAATCCCGATGTTTGGGCATAATCATCTACATAATCGCCGTTTTCATTTTTGGATTGGTAGTTGGAGCGTAAAACATTCGCTCTCGCCGATGTCTGCCCGCGCTTTGAGGCATAAGTTACCGTGCCTTCTATCTTGTAGGTTTGTAGGTCGGGTTCAAAGTTGAAATTTGCGCCCAAGGTGTACTGCAGACGCTCGGCAAAACTTTCCTCGATAGGCCTTAATTCAGTAATCTCCAAAAGTGGAATTATTTGTTCGCTGTCGATACTCGTAAATTGCAGTGCACCCTTTTTTTCGGTGCTAGAAATATTGCCGTAAAGCCTTTCATTGTTTTCAGTCAAAATTTCATAGTTGTAATTGGAATCTATAGAGGCAATGTCCTCAAGTTCCAGTGCAATCACTGCCGCATAGGCCGGATTTATTTTGAGATCGCCATTCACTAACCCCTTGATTTCGCCGGTGATACGGTCGCCGTTGTACATTGTAACAACATCATTGTTGCTATGGGCAAGCACCCCAGTGGCATGGGTAGTCAGCAGCAGGGTGAAGAAGGTTAACAACGAGCGCATGGATATTTCCCGTCTATCAGAAAAGGAACTTGTCCTGTCTAGGGCACGGTGCTTCCGTGCGCTAGACAGGGCCCATTATGAGCATTAGCCAAACTGAAAAAAGCACAGCTTGTTGCCATCGGGATCGCGAACGTAGGCGCCATAAAACATGTCAGGTATGCGTTGTCCTGGCTCTCCGTCGCAGGTCGCGCCAAGGGCAAGCGCTTTTTGGTAGAGCGCATCGCAGGCTTCCTTGCTGCCTGGATTAAAGGCCACCATATTGCCGTTGCCCGGATGTTGATCATTTTCGTTATAGGGTACGCAGGTAGCGAGCATTGGGCTGGCCATATCCTTACCAAAAAATACTATTCGGTCCATTTCAAGCAGGGTGGAGGCACCCATTTCGCCTAATAGCTCTGAGTAAAAAGCCTTCGCTGCGTCAAGGTTCGTGACGCCTAAATTGACGTATCCAATCATGGGGTGACTCTCCGTATCGTAGTGATCAACAATTAATGGTCTGGGGTTTGTACTACTCTTTAGCCGAAGCCTAAGCAAAGCACCCTAAAACAGCGTTGCCTTGTAAAAAAGCTTTTCCTGCGGGCGCTGTGGCTGCATTAGTGTCGCCTGCGTTCACTGTCGTTTAGCGCACTAAGCGCGTATTCTGGCACTTCCTACTTCTTCGGACATCTAAAGATTTTGTTGGATATAAGTCTCATCATGATGGTTGTTGTCTGGCTAGTCACTACTCTTTTGGTGACGCGTTGGCCTGCGCCTTGGGTTTTTGGCAGTGCCTTGCTGGCCTGTCTGTTGATGGGGCTAGTTGACATCAATATTGTGCTTGCCAAAGCCACCAATGAGGGGTTGGTCACCCTCGTACTTTTAATGCTGATTTCTGTCGGTTTTGAACGTCTACCTTGGCTGCTTATGGTGTCACGGCGCATGGTGGTTCCATCGCTCGCGGGTTCCCTGTTGCGTGTATCGCTGGTGACTGCAGTTTTTTCAGCCTTTGTAAACAACACCGCTGTGGTGGCGACCCTTGCGGGAGTGCTGAGGCGATCACGTTTTCATGCGCCTAGCCAACTTTTGCTGCCGCTTTCGTATGCGGCCATTTTAGGCGGCACGTTGACACTTATTGGAACCTCTACAAATCTTATCGTGAGTAGCTTCCTGCAAGAGGCTTCTGGGAAAGGCATCGATTTCTTTGCATTTTTGCCCGTGGCATTACCCGCAGCAATCGGCGGTATTATTTGCATGGTCATGTTTCGTCATCGACTACCGCATTATGACCAAACGGCGCTTCAGATTAGCGAGCATTTGATTGAAGCCAAAGTGCTCCCCGGATCCAAACTCATTGGAAGAAGTATTTTAGACAACGGGCTGCGGGACCTTGACGGTCTTTTTTTGGTGGAGATTGCTCGGGGCCACGAAATGTTGTCCCCGGTCGCACCATCACAGCGTATTGAGTCGGGGGATCGACTGATCTTTTCAGGGGACGTCAGCCGTGTAGGCCTTCTTTCGACATTCCAAGGTCTACAGCTGTTTGCCATGGAAGAGGGGCTGCTGAGTGACAATATGACGGAAGTTATTTTGTTGCCCAACGCTGCCGTGGCCGGCCAAACCATAAAAGAGTCGAGCTTCAGAGCACGTTTTGATGCAGCGGTGGTTGGATTACGTCGAGACGGTGCGCAGCTCTCGGGAAAGCTTGGGGGCATTACCTTGCAGCCCGGTGACTACCTCGCCTTAGCCGTGGGTCCGGACTTTGCCCAGCGAATGAACTTGGGTCGAAATTTTCTGGTCGTTAATGCTCAATTAAACACGCTGCGCCTTCCCCTGCCGGTTAGTATTTTTGTAACTGCGGCCGTCGTTGCGGTTGTGACCTTAGCGGCAATGGGCATTCTCGCTTTGATTAAAGGCCTCGCCTTTCTGCTGGCGGTATTTTTGGTGCTGGGCGTCATAAACGGCGCGGATTTGCGTCGGCGCTTCCCTTTTGAGATGTGGATCATCATTGCCTCGGCCCTAACGGTTGCCCAGGGCCTGCAAGATACCGGGGCCGTGGCGGCGGCGGCGGTTTGGGCGGCACCATTGATCACGGGTATTGAACCGCTATGGACACTAATTGCGGTCTACTTTTTAACGCTTTTTCTTACTGAGCTAATGACCAACAATGCGGCGGCTGCGCTCATGTTTCCGGTGGCTTGGACATTGGCGCTGTCCAGCGGTGTCGACCCCATGCCCTTTGTTATGACGATTGCCTTTGGCGCTAGTGCCTCTTTTCTAACGCCCTTTGGCTATACGACGAATCTGATGGTGCAAAACCTAGGAAGCTATCAGCGCGCGGATTACTTGAGGTACGGACTGCCTGTTACCCTCGTCTACAGCGCCGTCGTTCTGCTGATCCTCCCAAGGGTATTTCCTTTTTAACTCCCTGCGCTGAGGCGGGACACCTAGATCTTATTGATATGGTCGAAGTAGGGCAGGTAAATATGCTTAATATCGGCGTTTTCCCCTGAACCGCCTTTTACACCGTCAGCCCCAAAAGATTGCAGCTCGTAGGGGATTCTGACACCCGCAAATGGCTCGCAGACGTAATGGTACGCTCTGCTCCAAGGATCGTTGGGGAGTGTGTCAATGTAGCCGTCTTCAGGAAAATTTCCTGGTGGGTTACCCGTTGTCGCTCGCTGAACGAGTGCCTGCAGGCCCTGTTCGGTCCAGGGGTAGGTGCGGTTGTCGCTGATATATGACTCTAGTGGCACAGCGAGGACTCGGAAATCTGCAAGGATGCGGTCTATTTGCGGCTGTTGGAGCTCATAATCAATCCCCAGCTCCGCGTTCAACGCCGCTGTCGGGTCTTCATTGCAGTAAACTTTAACGTCCATCGACAAAGGCCTGAGATTGGCGACGGTATCGAGCACAACAAAGTCTTTATAAATTGGGAAACCTTGGTAGTCCGTAGCGAGATACTTGCCGCAGGTGACGTTGCCAGGATACTGCGCTACGTCTTTGTAGTTTGAGTTTGGCGCCACTTGGCCAGTCTCTTCCAGTGCCTGCGCGGCCTGATCCTCGGTTGATGTGCAACCTGTAAGTAAACCAAGCATTGCTATGCACGAAAAAAATATGGCGGGGTGTTGCATGTTAACTTCCTCGAGGTCTTTTTTGTTTCGTTTTGTGGATGACGCCACAGCCGTAGGGCAAGTTTTCTACGAACGGGCTATTGGGACTGGTGTATTAGTGAAGCCCGGCGTGACGTTGTAGTGATAATATCGCAAGTGTTAATTAAATGGACTGTCTTATCACAAGTTTATAGGTATTTTCTGCTTCGTCTGAGGTAGCGTCGAACTGTAAATGCCCAATGCTGTAGTCCTAGAGTTGCTCTCAAGGTTTGGGTGGTCGCTTAAAATCTATGGCTATGGCTATGGCTCGTGAAGACGGTGCTTTTTTCGCGTTTGATAGGCTTCTAATCATTGTGACTTTAAGGCATGCAATTTTTATTAGAGTCACCAATAGCGCGAGGATTCGTCTGCCCGCGCCGTTTGTGGGAGTATATGGCGGCAGGTCACAAAAAATCCCACGGGTACAGGCGTTCATATGTCGATCAAAGTCTCACCAAAGGCTTGCTCCCTAGCGGTTATAAAGCCCAGCCAGTTACTCTCTGCCGAGGAGCGGCTGGCACTGACGCGGCCTAGTGATCTGGTGGGCTTCGGATTGGTGCTTAAAAACTGGGGTTTAATTTTCCTGCTTTTGGGTTTGGCAGCGCATTATCCCGGCGCAGTGACCGCACTTTTGGTTTTAGTCCTGTTACCCGGCCGCCAGTTGGGTCTGGCCGTTCTCATGCATGAAGCGGGGCACGGCTCCTTGTTTGCGACGCCGGCCTTAAACGGCTTCGTGGGCCAATGGCTTTGCGCACTGCCAACCCTAGGCGACTTACCAAGTTATGCAGCGGGTCACTTGGAGCACCATCGGAAAGTAGGTACCGATGAAGATCCAGACCTTGTTAACTATGCGGCTTACCCCATTTCTACAAAGAGTTTCGGGCGAAAAATTTTTCGAGATCTTACCGGACAAACGGGTGCCAAGTTATTGGTTAGCCTGTTTAAGGGGGGGGCTGGGAACATGAACCGAGCGCAAGTCCAGGGGCGAGCACTTCTTCTTAAGCAAGTATTGGTACAGGTGGCCCTCTTCCTCTCCCTATACGCATTGGATTGGGGTTGGACGTGGTTACTTTGGTTTGTCACTTTTATGACAACGTACATGCTAGTGATTCGAGTGCGCCAGATTGCAGAGCATGGAGCGGTGCCGGATCTTTACAGCCTTGACCCCAGAGGGAATACGCGCACGGTAGAAGCATCCTATTGGCAACGGTTTTTAGTCGCGCCGCATGGTGTCAATTTTCATCTAGAGCACCATTTTATGGCCGCAGTTCCGTGCTATCGACTTCCGCATCTTCGCCGCTTGTTGCGCGCACGGGGTTACTTTGACAACACGCCAGTTTTTTTGGGTTATGGCGCGGTCTTCAAGAAAGTTTTGCAAAGGACGTCATCAGTAACGTCCTAAATTCTGTAGTACCAACCAGAGTTGATCTCCACACGGCTCTGACCTGTTGTTGCTTGTGTCAGAGATCTAAGGTTGTCACGTCGCTGTTATTTGTCCAAGTACAGCTGTCTGTAAAAGCATAAATGACGCGACCCAAACAGGGGCCAAGGATGGCCTGCCATTGAGACAGGGAGATGTCCATGAAAACTACGTTTGAATCCTTAGGGATACTGTTACTGCTGATCAGTGCGACTGCGACTGCAGCCACCGCTGCGCCGATCAATGTTGGCACGCACAGCGATAGCAATTTACCCTTGATCTACGATATGCCGATTGAAGAGCTCGATCCCATCGTTATGGAAAGCACCCGGGGGGGCTTGGGGCCACTGGCGCTAGCGCTAGGTATCGCCGGCGTTGATCTGGCGTTAATGAGCTTCTATTGGGGGGTCTATGTTCCTCACTATGCACCGTCGAGGCCCCACTATTATACGGAGGCTCCGTAACGCAACCATCATGGGTCGCGAGCAAACCGTGCTTCGGTATTTTAGGTGTCAGAGACGTCCTTCAACTTTCGCCCGGTTATTTGCCGGGCTAGGCTTTTTGGCAACGATGGCGGCACAAGGCCAGTTCGACTCCAGTGACATGATGCAGCCCTCCTCAAATAATCCGGCCATGGCTGGCATGCCCAACGACTGCGGACTTCGAGCGGTTGCCTTTGTCCTTGCCGAAAAGGGGTTTCATTCGGAGCTCGAGGGGCTAGCAGATTTGTTGAGCTTTCGTTATGCCGCGACTGGAGGAAGACCTATCGGTGAGGGGTATTCGCTATCGGATCTACAGTGGCTATTAAACGACTTTGGTATCCAATCTCGGGGAGTTTTTGCGTCGAAATTTTGGCTGCAGCGGCGAAAGCAGTCGACGGTCTTAAGAATACCCGGAAAGATGTGGGGACACTTTGTTGTTCTACGGTCAATCGATGCTTCGGGCGTGGCGAAGATTTATGACCCAACCCAAGGCGTTATTGAAATTCCTTTGGGCGTTTTAGCCTCCCGTTGGGCTAATTCTGCGGGTCAAGGTATCGCATTGGTCACGGAAAGCACTATGCATGCCTCCCATGACATAGCCGAATAAAAGTTAACTTAGGTCTCTTTGCTCGAGACCTAATTCTGCCAGCAGGGCGGCCTCACGAGTAGCCGTTTGGGTATTGGTGATTATCGCCGTACTGGCCTCGGCGTCGACCAGATAGGTTTCTGTGACTCGGCGCAGATCATCTAGCGTGGTGTTGATAATACCGCGCCGAAAAGCTTCACGATGTTCTGCAGTTCTGGCAAACAACGATTCATGGAAATGCCTGCGCGCCTCCCCCGCTGGGGATCCCGGTTTATCAAGGCTGCCGATGACACCGAGAATAGCCTCCTCTAAAGTCTCGAATTCATGATTGTTGGCTAAAAACCAATCAATAGCCCCATCAAAGTCAGCCAAAGTCTCACCGAGGCGTGGGTCTCGATAAGAAAAGAATCGAAACGCCCCCACATTTCCGTCATGACTGGCGCCACCGCCATAGGCACCACCCTGTTCACGGATTGCACGGTGCAGATAACCGTTACGCAGTACCGCAGAAAGAACCGTAAGAGCGGGTGCGTCTGCATGGCTGGAGGGCACGGTCTGGTAGGCTTTAGCACAGAAGTTCACCTGAGTATTCGTGACCCAAGCTTCGCGGCGGTGCTCCCTGATCGCATCGGGGCGCCACACTGGCTGCGCCGTATCCCGTATCGCGGGTTTGATTGTCTCTAGCGCATACCCTTCTGCTGCCTTCAAATTTTGTTCGTCAGCAATGATCGCTATTTGCAACCCTTGGGCGTCAACAAGCTGGTGGTGTATTCCTGTTAATTGCGCCATAAAGCTCTGAAGTTCACTGTCGTCAGCGAGGCGATCATCCAGCGCTCTTAAGCTTCGTATGCCCTCTAGACCACCTTGTTCATGTGCCCGGAGAGCCAATGGGCTCATGCCCGCGGTCGCCGCAGTCATCGCCAAACTATGACCACTTCCGGTAATTGATTGGTCGCGCCGCGCTCGGATCTGATTGATGAGCTCACGTATACGCGGGCCCTCGTCAAATCGAGTGTTAGAAAACGTATCGTGCATCAGTCCGACTTGTCGTTCAGAGCGATTAGCGAGGGCTTTAGATGATGTCAGTAGCCAGCCACTGCAGTCTTGTACATCGCCTCTGGCACTACGGGTCATCGTAGCAACACTGAGCGACCCTACGGTGGCAGACTGCAGGTCTTGAATCTTTAGGTAGTCAGCGGATCCTGCTCCGAGCTCCCCAATAAGTCCGGTAACCAGGGGTAGGATCGCCATATCTTGCTCAGACAAGGCGGGAAGCGGCTTTACCCACTGCTGGTAGACCAGCCCGTTGGTGCCCGTTGTGTAATTCCAAACATTGACACCACCTTCATTCCTGACCTCTGGTTTGGGCTCTGAAATGCCATCTGGAATATCACTCAGCGTCACTTTTGGTAAAATATTGGGGTCATCTTCAAGGCCCTGCCGCGCCTTCAATTTCTCGGCAAGATCCAAAATTTTAGAACGTCCGGCGTCGTCCAAGGATTCAGCCATTGTGCTGAGTCGTCCCTGCTCTGCTTTTTCGCGACCAGCGGTGAGGCCGCTGTCAGGTGCTAGGGTTAAGGTCACGCGGTGTGGATTATTTAGCAGCAATCGGGTTATCAATCCGGGAACATAATCGTCACTGAGGCTGCGCTCACGGATAATCTCCAATATGGGGTCAAGATTGAGTGCGGCCAGGGAGTCCCCTCCATGCACGGCAGCGCCCAGTGCGCGAAGCATTAGATTGAGGCCATAGGGCATACCGTCACCGGTCAATTCACGCTGGGACAATTCAATTTGATGCAGTATGGCCTCTAGCCGCTCCTGAGGAATACCGGTGTCAGCAATGGTTTTAATGACGCTGAGAACGGCGTTTTCGAATTCTTCTAACTGATCAATAGCGCTGCCCTCAATGCCACAACAAAAAACCATTTCGCGCATGGACTCTTCAACACCGCACAGGGGCGATGGCGCTGTTCCTAGGGGTGTGGTCTCGAGGAATTGCATGAGTGGTGAAGCACTGTTCTCCATGAGCACAGCGGCTAAAACCTGAGCTTCGAGCATGGCGAGTAGGTCAGAGCTCTCACCCAGCTTCCACCCGATGACATGGTGTGTCTTTCGTCCCGATTCCTCGTCGTCCTCAACCGCATAGGGGTGGGTGGCGCGTTTTGGTGCGGTAAATGCGTGCTCAAGATCGACTGATATTGGAGTCTCTGATGCCTCAAAGCGCTTTAAGACAGCAGATTCAAAGACGGCTTGATGGTCACTGGCAGGAATATCACCAAAGGTAAGAAACACGGCATTACTTGGATGGTAGTGTCGGGCGTAAAAATCTCTAAGTTGTTGATAGCTGAGGTCAGGGATATTTGCGGGGTCACCACCACTGTTGTGATGGTAGGTATTGGTGGGGAAGAGCTCGAAACACAGTCTATCCCACAGCACGGCGGAGACTGACGACATTGCTCCTTTCATTTCGTTGAAAACCGCGCCTTTGAAAACAAGGTATCCTTCAGAGTCTTGGGGGTTTTCGAATTCGACTCGATGTCCTTCTTGCGCGAAGTCCAGGGGATCAAGTCTGGAGAAAAATACCGCGTCTAGATAAACCGACAGTAAATTACTAAAGTCCTTCCGGTTTTGTGTGGCGAACGGGTAAGCGGTCCAATCGGAGCTCGTAAATGCGTTCATAAAAGTATTGAGCGAACGCCGTAGCATCATAAAAAATGGATCGCGGACCGGGTAGCTCTCGCTGCCACAAAGCACGGTATGTTCGAGAATATGGGCGACCCCGGTAGAGTCCTCTGGAACGGTTCGCAGTGCCACCATAAAGACATTTTCAGGGTTGTCGCACTGCAGGTGCAAATGTTGGGCGCCGGTAGCGGGGTGGATGAACTCCTCGACGGTGACATTTAAGGCAGGAATAACGGCGCTGCGTTGCTTTTGAAACGTAATGGAGGCTGAATTTAGGGCTATTGATTCCATGAAAAATCCGGTTGTTGAGAAAGTGGCGAGGTGCCTGAAAGCACTTCAGGGGTTATTGTAGCGCGAAGCACGCTAGTTCGTGTTCTCAAGTTCGATGCGAAATATTTTCGGCCAGCGTTTGCCGGTGATCCAAATAGCACCGGTTTTAGGGTCTTGTGCTATGCCGTTGAGAACATCGGTACTGGCTTCTCGTTCTTCTTCACGCAAGACGCCATCGAGTGCAATTTCGTCCGTAACAATACCGGTTTCAGGATCGATTATCACAATCGTGTTGGTCAGCCAGACATTTGCCCAGATTTTTCCATTAATCCATTCAAGTTCATTTAGCCTCGCAAGAGGCTCGCCGTTCAGGGTGACATCTAGCGCCGCGGTTTTACCTCCATTGTTTAGATCAATGCTGTGGAGCCTCGACGAGCCATTTGATAGCCAAAGTGTCGATGCATTATGGGTAATGCCCCAGCCCTCACCACTGATTTTTCCGGTGGTCAGAATTTCGAGAGTGGAAGGATCCAAGATAAGCAGCTGGCCCGACCGCCACGTCAGAATCCACAGGCGGCCAGCGAGCAAGGTGAGTCCCTCGGCAAAAACTTCTTTGGGGAGTGTGGTCTCCCTGTTTAATGTCATTGTCGGCCACGCGTAGACTCGGACGGCAGATTTGCCGTATTGGCCTGAGCTGACGTAAAGCTCTGAGTCGAAAATGTACAGCCCTTGGGTGAAGTTTCGGCGCTCCATGGGTCGAGATTCAACGACGACAGCCGTCTTTTGGTTAACCCGAGAATTTTCAGGGTCAGTAGCAAAGGCCTGACTCGACAAGGCCAGAAAAATCACGATGAAAAGACGGAGTATTAGGATCACAGCGGTCGACCTCGAACAATCCCGCGCCTCAAAAAACGCGCGGGTGCTAGGGCCTGCTGAAGATAACGGGGAACTGGACTAGGCTCCGCCATGATATCGCTCACTAAGATTTCTGCCGCTAGAGGGCCCGCCGTCAGCCCTCTAGATCCGAGTCCAGCAAGCACAAAGAGCCCGGGGAGGGTGGGACACGCTTGATCTATAAAGCGTGTTTTTTGGGCCTTCAGGCCCGCATAGCACGCATTAAAACCGAGTTTATTCGGTACTGGGCCCACGACGGGCAAATAATCTGTTGTGGTACAACGCAGCGCAACATGACCCGAGATGTTTGCTTCAGTTGTGGGGAAGTTTACGGATGGCAGTGCGGAAGCGAGTTTCGTCAGGTTTGTCATATGATCAGCGCGACGCTCATCGAGGGCCGTATCTTGCGGTCCGTAAGTGGCGCCTAGACAATGAACGCCCAGTCGGTGTGGTGGCAGGTAGCCCTCATGGCAAAATGCTGTGCGCAACTCGCTAGAGGACTCAGTCGCAGGAACATGGGTGGTTTGCCCTCGAATTGTTTGCAGGGGTAACCAAGCCGTTTCAGATGCTGCATTGAGTTGGTTCGCAGTGGCCAAGACCAGTATGTCGCCATGATAGCGATTACCCAAGTTATCGTTGACTTGCCAGCCAGTGGTGTCGGCCAAGAAGTCACAGTTCCCACAAAATTCGCGTAGCTCGATCCGCGAATGCGATAAGCGCTCGCGACACACAGCCGCAGGATGTAACCAGCTGGCATCAGGAAAGAATAGGGCGTCCTGAGTTAAAGAAGCGCCGAGCTCCTGAGATGCCTTCTTGGCATCTAAAACTTGAAAAGGTAGGTCGTAATGCGCAAATTGTTTTAGGTAATCGAGGGTCTCTGAATCCTCGGTAACTTGTAGGTAACCACAGCGCTGGCCATCGACGCCCTCAACTAATGTTGTGCCTAGCAACTGATTGTAAAGTCGCGTGGCGATTTGGTAGCTGGCAAGCGCAAAGTCGGCTAACACGCCATGGCGCCTTGAGGGGCGCGTGTAGGTGATTCCCTGAAGGTTGCTTGAGCCGCCACTGGCAACGGCATTGGCCTCAAGGACGGTCACATCAACCCCTCTTTCAGCCAGCGCGCGTGCTGCGAAACTTCCTGCAAGCCCCCCCCCAATGATGACAGCTGTTTTTGGTGGGATCATCTTTGGGGTTAAGTCCCAGGGCGTAACCCCTGAGGCTTTGGGCGTTTTATTTAATGTGGCCAGTTGCCCCCAGAGGGCCTCCCGCTTAACGCCGAAGCCCGGACGCTTGTGCACCGTAAATCCCGCTGAGGTTAATCCTCGGCGCACATCGCCTGCGGCGGTAAAGGTCGCAAAGGTTGCGCCTGTTTGGCTGAGAGCGGCCATGCTTGAAAAAATCGATGGCGACCAAGCACTTTTATTCCGTGCTGGTGTAAAACCGTCAAGCAACCAAATGTTAAAGTAGCGTTGCCTGCGGGAAGCAAGATCATTCATGGCCTGCTGGGCATCGTCCCACCACAGATCCAGAGTAATATTCCAATCTGACCAATAGAGCCGATGACAGCCAGGTGTAGCTTGTGGCCAATCTTGAATAAGACGCGTCGCGAGGTGAGAGAGCGTAGGCCACTTTTCCCAGGCAAGCTGCAGTTGCGCTTTTGTCAGAGGTTGAGACTCGAAACCGACATAATGAAGTCTCGAATCTGGCGCTCGCTGATCGCTTTGGCCAAGCCAGGCGTCTAGGGCGACGAGGCAATTAAGTCCAGTACCAAACCCGGTCTCAGCAATCGCGAGCTTTCTTTCCCTTGAGTGAGCCAAAAACTGGCTTCCCTCCAAAAAAACGTAGCGACTTTCCGCTATGCCATTATCCGTAGAATAGTAAACATCATCGAACTCTCTTGACACGGGAATGCCCTCGCGCCACTCAATATCTGGCGCGGGCGTTGGACGCCACGGGTTGTTGTCACGATTAATCAATAATGATCCTAAATTTTAGCAAAAGGGTGTATTTGCATTTATTGCTAGTGTGCCTCTAGCCGGTGGGGCGACAAAGCGTACAATAGCGGTTTTTCGCAGACGTCATAATCATGAAGAAAGATAAGGTTCTCGAAGCTAATCAACTCGCCACCATTGCTGCCAATCTTTTAAACGATGGCATTCTAGAGGCCGATCGTACGACCGCAAAACGCATTTTTAGGGAGCTGGAAGCAAGCCGAAAGGTGACGCTGACACATCTTAAAATGGAAGACGGCGGCACCGTCAGAATGGATCTTGCAATGGACGCCGGTGCGTTCAATGGCAGCCTAAATTTTTCTGCCTGGCGAGATGGCGTTCTTGCGCTGGTCGCAAGGCTGTCAGATGACCTTCGTGTGGGTAAGCCCCTACCGGTTTTCAAGCCCCTAGACAAAGAAGAGCAAGCCCTTGATGGCGGCGGTGATTTAAATCTTATCGGCTCGGTGGGAGGGACAAACCATGATGGCATGGTCAATGCCATCATGCTGGGTTTGGCTCCCGATCCTGAACGTCCCATTGTCACGTTTAGCCTAGTTTACGTGGATCCCGATCAGTTTTTATCCTCAGACTCAGCGTCATCGAGTAGTTGAATCGCAGAGGGGGGCACAATGGTAACGGTCTCTTTTTTGCCGGGGGCCATAACCGTTGCCTCGCCTTTTGCGACTTCTTTGTTGTCTTGATTTCTTACGATCGTCGCTAGGGTTACCCAAGGTCTGCTCGCATGCTTGTCAGTGACTTCTAGGGCTACTGTTAACGTATCCCCCAAGGTGACGGGCGCACGGAATTGCAGCGTTTGACCTAAGTAAATTGTCCCGGGGCCAGGCAGCTCCATGGCGATAGCGGCAGAAATGAATGCGCCTGTTAGCATGCCGTGGGCAATGCATTCGCCAAATTGCGTGGTGGCGGCATACTCTGGATCGAGGTGTACCGGATTGTGGTCTCCAGAGACTGCAGCGAAAAGCTCGACTTCGCGAGTTGTCACGAGGCGGCTATAGTCAGCGGTGTCTCCCACATTGATTTCGTCAAAGGTGAGGTTGGTGATTTGTGTAGCGTTGGACATACCGTTCTCCTGATCGCTGCGGTTTAAACTGGGAAATTTCCTGTGCTGCAAGGGTGGCAGGTTGACCCCGTTGCGCGCAAGACAACATGATGCCATCCACTGTTTTTTTTTACTGGTTAGCTGAGGAATATATGAAGCAGGCAGATATTAACCAAGTTATTGCAGATCGGCTGACCGCCTTGCAAATCTCCACTGACGTTAATACCCAAGCATTTCCCAATATCATCGCGTTATTCGATGACGCGTTGAAGCGGCATGGAGATGCCACGGCTTGTACAAGTTTGGGGCATTCTTTGACCTATCGGGAGCTGGATGGGCTCGCAGAAAATTTTGCCGCTTGGTTGTCACATGAGTCAGGGCTAACCATTGGCGACCGCGTTGCGGTTCAAATGCCCAATCTTATCCAATATTTTGTGGTGGTGTTGGGTGCTTTGCGAGCCGGGATGGTCGTAGTGAACACCAATCCGCTCTACACAGAGCGAGAAATTGAGCATCAGTTCAATGATGCTGGCGTCAAATTACTGGTGGTGCAGGCCAATGTTGCGCAACAGGCAGCTGCAGTACTGCCACGCACGATCGTTGAAAAGGTCGTTATTACCGAGTTGGCAGATCTACACCCTCAGCCCAAACGCTTTTTGATCAACTTTATAGCCAAGCATGTAAAAAAAATGGTGCCACCATTTTCGATTCCGGGCGCATTAAAATTAACAGACGTTCTCTCTGCAGGCCGAAAACATCAATTCGTACCGGTCGCTCAACTACAGGCAGATGATCTGGCAATGCTTCAGTACACCGGTGGGACGACGGGTGTTGCCAAGGGCGCTATGTTATCCCACGGCAATCTTGTAGCCAACGTACTGCAGGCAGATGCACTGTTTGGCAGTTACCAGCTTCAAGGGAGTGGTGATACGTTTGTACAACCTCTACCGGTGTATCACATCTATGCCTTCACGGCGTCTATGTACGCGCTCTACGTTGGTGCCCACACAGTTTTGATACCCAACCCGCGGGATCTGAAGTCGGTTGTCAGCGCCTTCAAGACCTATCGCCCGCGGTTATTCTTTGGTCTGAACACCTTATTCGTGGCCCTGACTAATGACTCTGACTTTCAAGGTTTAGATTTCAGCGACTTAAAAGTAACCCTTTCTGGGGGCATGGCCTTAACCGAAGATGCGGCTAAGACTTGGGAGGAGTTAACGCAATGTCCAGTGTCTGAAGGCTATGGCCTCACAGAAACTTCACCCGTCGCTACGGGGAACCCCGGGGGAGCCCAGCAGTTAGGCACCATTGGCTTGCCGGTGCCCAAGACCGAGGTGCGGGTCGTCGATGCTAACAATCAGCCCTTAGGCTTTGATGCTGCTGGAGAGTTGTGTATTCGCGGGCCTCAGGTGATGCAGGGGTATTGGCAGCGACCCGAGGCTACCGCTGAAGCGATTAATGCAGAGGGTTGGTTCCTCACCGGTGATGTGGCGGTGATTCAGCCAGACGGTTACCTCAGAATCGTTGATCGTAAAAAAGATATGATTGTCGTTTCAGGGTTCAATGTTTATCCCAATGAGCTTGAGGATGTTGTGAGTAAGCACCCTGGAGTTTTGGAATGTGCTGCTGTGGGACTTCCTGACGCTAAAAACGGTGAAGTCATCAAAATGTTTGTGGTTCGCAAAGATCCAGCGCTCACCGAGGCTGGGTTAAAGGACTTTTGTAGAACGCAGTTAACGGGATACAAAATACCCAAGCACATCGAATTTCGGAATGAATTGCCGAAAACAAATGTTGGAAAAGTTTTGCGGCGGGAGCTGCGAGAGTCGGCTTGATCGCTGTTCTAGGTAGTATTTTTTAATGCTAAAAAAGATGAAAGACCCGCCGGTTCGGGTTATTCCGAATCCTATTAAGTTTCCAGACGAGTTGCCGGTATGCGAGCGTCGAGAGGAGATTCGTGAGGCAATAAAGCGGCATCAGGTTGTTATCATTGCTGGCGAGACAGGTTCAGGTAAGACCACTCAAATTCCCAAAATTTGTCTTGAGCTTGGACGGGGTCAGGCGGCGCGAATTGGTCACACTCAGCCTCGACGCTTAGCCGCACGCCGGGTCGCAGAGCGCATCGCTGACGAGCTGGAATCTGAGTTGGGTGGTTTGGTGGGGTATAAAGTGCGCTTTAACGACGCAGTAGCCCCGAGCACAGCGATCAAGCTAATGACCGACGGCATCCTACTGGCGGAATTACAGCGGGATCGTGAGTTACGTGATTACGACACGCTCATTATTGACGAGGCCCATGAGCGCAGCCTAAACATCGACTTTATTTTGGGCTACCTCCGAGCTTTACTTCCAAAAAGGCCAGATCTTAAGGTCATTATTACTTCGGCAACGATTGATGTAGATCGCTTTTCTCAGCATTTTGATAACGCACCCGTTATCGAAGTGTCAGGGCGACTCTTCCCCGTGGAAGTGCATTATCTGGGTGATTCTGACGACGCGGAAGATGGCGTTGAAGATCAGATCGTACGCGCCGTTGATGGCATTGTTGCTGAGGACTTTGGGCCTCGGGGTGATGTGCTGATTTTCCTCCCAGGAGAGCGTGAAATTCGAGATCTTTCCCGTCGCCTGAAAGGGGATGAGCGGCGCCAGATTTTACCGCTTTATGCTCGCCTTAGTGCGGCGGAGCAGAATCGAGTCTTTAAGCCAACCGGCGGCGGTATGCGGGTGGTGTTGGCAACCAATGTTGCCGAGACGTCGTTAACTGTTCCTGGCATTCGCTACGTTATTGATCCCGGAACTGCCAGAGTGAGTCGTTATAGTCATCGAACCCGGCTGCAGCGATTACCCGTGGAACGTATTTCCCAATCGAGTGCGGACCAGCGCAAGGGCCGTTGCGGACGAGTAGCAGCCGGCGTTTGTTTGCGTCTCTACAGCGAACAAGATTTTCTGGCACGACCCCAATTTACGGACCCAGAAATTTTACGCACCAACCTTGCTGCCGTTGTACTGAAAATGTTGGAGCTGGGTTTAGGTGAGGTTCAAAAATTTCCTTTTGTGGATCCCCCAGAAGGCAAAATGGTGCGAGACGGCCAGCGACTGCTTGAGGAGCTGGGGGCGATATCGGCCCGGGGCAAGTTGACCTCATTGGGTCGAAAAATGGCCAGGTTGCCCGTCGATCCCAAGTTGGCACGTATGGTTCATGCTGCGGGTGAGCTCAAGTGTCTTGAGGAAGTCTTGGTGGTGGTCAGTGCCCTTGCGGTTCAGGACCCCAGAGACCGACCCGCGGAAAAGCGGGCTCAGGCCGATCAAGCCCATGCGCGATTCAATCATCCACGTTCCGATTTTTTATCTTGGCTAAATTTGTGGCGTTACTACGAAGAGCAGCGGCAGTCGCTCTCACAAAATCAATTTCGAAAGTTGTGCCAGCGAGAATTTCTTTCGTTTCTAAGGCTAAGAGAGTGGCGAGAAGTGCATTCTCAGCTGGTCATTGCCTGCCGACAAGTACAGCTGCGCCCAGGCGTTGCGCTCAATGATGAGACAGATTTCGAAGGGGTGCATAAAGCCCTGCTATCGGGATTGTTAGGCCAGGTAGCGCAGCTTGATGAGGGTCGGAAATACAACGCCACGCGCAATAGGAAGGTTCAGATTTTCCCGGGATCGGTGTTACACAAGAAGCCACCGAAGTGGTTAGTTGCTGCAGAAGTGGTCGAGACATCTCAGGTTTATGCCCGGCAGTGTGCTGCTATTGATCCTAAATGGCTGCTTAGAATCAATCCTCAGATTCTCAAGCGTCATCATTATGAACCTGCATGGCAGATGCGCTCTGGCCGAGTCATGGCCATTGAGCGCGTAACACTATATGGGCTTACGATTAGTGACGGCCACCGCATTCATTTTGGAGAGGTAAATTCTGTAGCGGCACGAGAGATTTTTATTAGAGACGGCCTAGTCTCAGGGGATTATCGAAAACCGCCGGCTTTCCTTAAGGCAAATTTGAATTCCATTAAAGAAGTTCAGGATCTCGAGTCTCGTACTCGACGTCGAGATTTACTGGTAGATGAGCAAGCACTCTTTGATTTTTATGACGAACGAATACCCGTTCAATGCTTCAGTGCCAGCAGCCTTGAAAAGTGGGTTAAACAGCTTGCTGACGATAACCAACTGCGGCTCGATCAGTCACAGGTTTTAACCCGTGATCCCGGTGAGGCTGTTGCAGATCAATTTCCATCTGAACTCGAGTGGCGAGACACGACCTATCGATTGAAATACCGTTTTGAGCCCGGGAAAGAAAATGATGGCATCTCGGTGACAGTCCCATTGCCTCTGCTTAACCGCGCGCCACGCTATCGTTTTGAGTGGCTAGTCCCGGGATTATTGCGAGAAAAATGTATTGCCCTGGTCAAAGGACTGCCCAAGGCCTGCCGCAAGCAGTTAGTACCGGTGCCTGATGTCGTTGATGCGGCACTCGCATCGATGCAAGTCGATGACGTCGCGCTGTGCTCTGCACTTTCGTCAGCGCTGCGAAGAACCCGTGGAGTCGCCATCGCCGACGAAGATTGGGATATCGCAGGGCTGACTGAGTTGTATCGAGCCAATATTAGAGTTGTCGACGAGAGAGGAAAGTTGCTCGCGCAGGGCCGGGATATGGCCGCGCTGGTGGTGCAGTTTCGCGACGGGGCTGGCATAGAAAGACCTAGTGAGCCCTCTAATTCGCCGGCACAACATCAGGTTAAAAGTTGGAGTTTTGGCGATCTGCCCAATATCTGGCGGACGACAGCTGCGGGTATGAAAGTGGAACGATTTCCTGCGCTAGTGGATCACGGTGATCGCATTGCTGTGGAGTTACATGATTATCAGCCCGATGCGGCGTTACTGCATCGGCGCGGTGTCGCTGCTTTGGCCATGACTTGCAGTAGCCAAACGGTTAAATATTTGCGTAAACAATTGTTCGCGGATAACAAGGCCTCACTGGCTCTCGCGGGGAGTGGGTTGGATCGGACCGTTTTGGTGCGTGAGACCGTTATGGCGAGCTTCCTCGAAATTTGGGACGAGCCCTTGCCACGGGATGAAGCGGCATTTACCCGCGGGCTGAATGCCGCTAAAGGCCAATGGGTATCTACTGCGCTCGCCAAAGAACAAGTCATGATTAACTTTTTACAGCCACTCGCCGAGGCTCAAAAGCACCTCAACCAACTCACCAAGGCCGAGTTTGCCGCTGCACGTGCTGACATCTCGGCGCAAATTCAGTATCTGTTGGCGCCCGGCTTCATGGTGATGAATCCTGGCTATTGGTTAGAGCAGTACCCGCGCTACGGCAAAGCCTTGCTACACCGTATTCAGCGACTCAATGGACAGACCGAGAAAGATCAAAAGAGCCTAAGGCTCCTGGAGCCCAGTCTTACGCGTTTGAGCGAGGCAGCGGCAGATTACCCTGGTCTCGCCGGGCTATCGCCACCGGCTTTGCAATATCGCTGGATGCTTGAGGAGTTTAGAGTATCGCTTTTTGCACAGCAGTTAGGGACTCGTTTACCGGTCTCTGCCAAACGCCTCGATGAACAGTGGCAAAAAGTGCGAAATTGGTTGAATGAGAACCCAAGATGACCGTTGTTGCGTATGGCAACTAAGGGTAATTTTAGAGACATTTACGACCTTACCCTCGTAGCTATGCTCGAGGTTTGGTAGGGTCTGAAGCAGTAGAGGCCTTGTTATTGGGCTTCAGGACCGAGAATGGAGTAGACAAGGGACTTATGCGTATCCGTTTAACCGCGTTGGTGTTTCTGGTGGCGCTTGCTGTCGGTGTCACAGCACAGGCTGCAGACGATCCCCTCGAGGGCTTCAACCGGGCTATTTATGGGTTCAATAATGGTGCGGATAAATACGTGGTTCGACCTATTGCCGTTGGTTATGAGGCGGTCATGCCCACCCCAGCAAGAACGGGCGTTAATAATTTCTTCCGGAATTTTATCGATGTCAATGCGGCATTGAACGCTTTTCTTCAGGGACGTTTTGCGTATGGCGCTAATAACCTGGGGCGCGTTGCTGTTAACACCACGTTAGGTTTTTTTGGCGTTTTTGATGTCGCCAGCCATATGGAAATACCTCAATATCAAACCGATTTTGGCCATACGCTAGAGACGTGGGGTGTCGCCCAAGGCCCTTTCATTATGCTGCCATTTTTAGGCCCTAGCACTGTGCGAGCAGCGGCAGGAACAGTGTTTGATGCCTATGCCTCACCAACGGGACAAATTGGCGGTCGGGATGCACAGTGGGGCCTAAGAGCGGTATCGCTTGTAGATATCCGTGCGGGCTTATTAGGAGCAGATGAGCTCCTATCGGGCGATCAATATATCTTTTTGAGAGATGCCTATATGCAGCGCCGCGAATTGCTAACCAATGACGGCGAGGTTCTTGACGATTTTTCTGAGTTCGACGAAGAATGGGAAGGAGACGGTCTCTGAAGGCAATAGCGATAGTCCTTACTGATGAGCATTGATATTGACCTTAGAAGAGTCTTGATTGTTGATGATCAGCCTGACAGGGCGAGATATTTAATCGACGCCCTAGGGATGGACACTTTTGAGTTCGATGTGGCCAACGAGGTGCCCGATTTACAGGGAGCGCTGGGTCCTAATAGCCCCTGGGACTGTGTGCTGTGTAATGCCGGTCTCTCCAATGTGTCATGGGCATCTGTTCGAAGGGCGATGCGAAACTTTGATGTGCAGGTGCCAGTGATTGTTATTGCCGATGAACAAAATGTCGACTCGATGAAGACAGCCCTCGGTTTAGGTGCTACCGACTTTTTTGTGAAGCCCCAGACGCGCCCGGGGCTTTTAAAACGCTCAATAGAGCGTTGTGTCAACCATCGATATCTTCAGCGCGAGCTGAAAGCGAGCAAGGAGGATGTGGAGCGCAGTAATACTGAGCTTCGACATTCCTTACGGGTTCTGGAGCAAGACCAACAGGCGGGTCGACAAGTCCAAAGGGCTTTGCTGCCTTCGGGGGCTCTGCACCAAGGAGACTATTGGTTTAGTCATACCATTGTACCTTCGCTGTATCTCAGCGGGGACTTTACGGACTACTTCAGCGTTGGTGATGACAAGATTGCCTTTTTTCTTGCTGATGTTTCGGGGCATGGAAGTTCATCAGCTTTTGCGACCGTATTACTAAAAAACCTATTCGCGCGCAAACGCTCTGATTTTTTGCGTCGAGGAGACCACGCCGTTGTCAGCCCTCAAGACATGTTGGAATTGGCCAATAATGAGTTGCTGGAATTGGCGATTAATAAATATGCAACGATGATTGTAGGCGTCTTAAATTTTAAATCTCACCAGCTCACCTACAGCATTGCGGGGCATCTTCCTCACCCCGTGCTGCTTGATGAAGATAGCGTTCGATATTTAGAAGGAGAGGGCCCCCCGGTTGGGCTGATGCGAGATGCCAACTACACGCAGCATCAGGTCACTTTGCCTGAACACTTTGTGCTCGCTTTGTTGTCTGATGGCATCCTCGAGCTCTTAGGTAACGGCAATCTGATAGAAAAAGAAGCGTCATTGCTGAGTCTTCTCGAGGGACCTCTGGAAAGTCCTCGGTCGTTAGCAACCCGGCTGGGATTAGAGGCTGTAGATCCCAATCATCTCCCCGACGATGTGGCGGCCCTGTTTATTACGCGAGGCTTTAGTTGAAGGATTGTCAAATTCGGGCCGGTAGTAATGACGGAGCGCACGTGCTGAAGCTTCAGGGCGACGTGCGTTTGGTGATGTGTACTGCCCTCGACGAATATTTTGAACGCATGTTTGCCGAACCCGACTTTTTATCGGTTTGGGTTGATGTGACGGAGGCGACGGGTCTCGATAGTACAACCCTTGGTATGCTTGCTAAGCTTGCTATCAGTACCGAGGCGCGGTTTGGATTTAAACCCGCGATTTTCAGCTGCGACCCGAGTATTGATCGACTACTACAGGCTATGGGTTTTAGTCAGCTTTTTGATGTTCGCAGTGAGCGGTGTGATGTTGAGTGCTTCCGCGATTTGCCCGCAAGAAACGCGAGTGAGGACGAAGTGCGCCACAAGGTTATTGAGGCGCACCGCACGCTAATGGGCCTCAATGAAGCTAACCACGCGGCTTTTCAAAGTTTGGTCATGACTTTAGAAGCTCAGTGATCCCGCGTGAGTATGTGTTCTAGTTTTACCTGATCAGCTGCAAACCGCCGAATACCATCAGACAGCTTGTCGGTTACCATCGTCTCTTCATTATTCTGCCAGCGGAAATTTGCTTCGCTGAGGGGTGCTGCTTTATTGAAGGTGTTCGGCAGGGGAGCTAATGCTCTGGGTAGCGTGCCGTGGTCCTCGCTTAAGGCTTCCATCAGGTCAGGACTAATCGTAAGACGATCACAGCCAGCCAGGGCTTCGACCTCACCTGTATTGCGGAAACTAGCCCCCATTACAACGGTGTCATAGCCATGGCGTTTGTAATATTCGTATATCCGATTTACCGACTGTACGCCGGGATCTTCACTGGGTTGTGTGACTTTGAGGTCGGTATTCGCCAAATACCAATCTAGAATACGTCCTACGAAGGGTGAGATTAGAAAGACGCCTGCATCGGCGCAGGCCTGGGCCTGAGCAAAGCCAAAGACTAGGGTCAGGTTGCACTGTATTCCTTCTCGCTCCAGAATTTCAGCGGCACGAATACCTTCCCACGTTGCGGCAATTTTTATCAGAATCCGCTCGCTGCTAATGCCCTGCCTGTCGTACAAGGCCATTAATTCTCGAGCTTTTTTTACCGTAGCCTGTGTATCAAACGATAGGCGTGCATCGACTTCTGTGCTGATCCTGCCGGGGATTAATTTGATAATTTCCGTACCAACGGCGACTGCAAATTGATCGCAGGCATCAGCTTCAGAGTCGTTGCCTGCCCTTACGGTGGCAACGAGGTCTGCGAATCGGGGCATTTGTGCTGCTTTTAAAAGAAGTGACGGATTGGTAGTCGCGTCCTGAGGCTTTAGGCGTTCAATAGCATCGATATCGCCTGTGTCAGCTACGACATCAGTCATGCCTCGAAGTTGGTCAAGTTTGTTCATTTATTTATATCCGTGAGTTTGTTTTTTTGCGGGTAGGGATCGCGGTCACGCGCTATTCAACCACAGATTCTTCGCCATGGCGCTGCCTAACCTCCGCTAGAGCCGCCAGCAATAGGGTTGCGTCGGCGTCGATGCGGTGTGCGCCCTCACTGAGCGCCCTGCGAAATAGCCGGCCACCCGGTTGCTGGTGAAAAAGCCCTAAAATATGCCGTGTTATGTGGTTGAGTCGTCCACCGTGCTCCAGATAGGTCTCTACATAGTCGGACAGTTTGATAATAACCGACTCTCGACTTAGGGCGGGATCTTCTGCACCAAAGAGCTGGGAGTCAACACGGCTTAGCAGCCAGGGGGTTTGATAGGCCGCCCTACCTAGCATGACACCATCAACTTTCGTTAGGTGATGCTCACATTCCTCCAAGCTTTGAATCCCCCCATTTAGCACGATAGTGAGGTGGGGAAACTGTTTTTTAAGCGCGTAAACCCACGCGTAGTTAAGCGGTGGTATTTCACGATTTTGTTTAGGCGATAGGCCTTCTAACCACGCCTTCCTTGCATGAACGATAAATACTTCACATCCCCCCTCAGCCACCACACCGACAAAATCGCGCAACTCATCAAAGCTTTCCTGATGATCAATACCAATGCGCTGCTTCACTGTAACGGGAATATCTACCGCCTCTCGCATAGCGGCGACACAATCGCGTACGAGTTCAGGCTCCGCCATCAGGCATGCGCCAAAACGACCGTTTTTTACACGATCCGATGGGCAGCCACAGTTGAGATTAACTTCGTCGTAGCGTCTAGCTTCAGCCAATTTGGCACAGTGGGCTAAATCTTGCGGGATTGAGCCGCCCAGCTGTAATGCTAGGGGGTGTTCAGGATGGCCATAATTTAAATGCCGATCGATATCGCCATGGAGAAGTGCACCGGTGGTGACCATTTCGCTATAAAGCCGACTTCGGCGAGTGAGCTGGCGCCAGAAGTGTCGACAATGGCGGTCTGTCCAATCCATGCAAGGTGCAGTGCAAAACCGCCAGGGTGATGGGGGGGCAGAATTCGCTAGATTGGGTGAGTTTTCGTTCATGCCGACAGGGTAGAGTAGTTCGGTGTGCGAGTGCCAGTGCCAGCGCGTACAATCCGGTCATAACGATGTGGAACTCCTGTAAATATGGAACGCCTATAGATGTCTAATAAACTGATCTGCTCGATCTTTCTTTGGGCGGCAGTATGGTTACAGATACAGCCGGTACTCGCGGAGGTTGCGGTTGATGCGTTAGTGACCGAATCGGTTCCGGCCGAAGTATCGAATGCTGATTCTACTTTGGGTCGGTATATCGCAAAAAAGGCGCGAGCATTTTCTGAATCGGATATCGAATTCTCTCGATCCCGGAGCAACGCCCCATTTCTTCCGGTTGCTTACCTCGGCACGTCTTATTACGACGACGCTACGGTGC
>JAQXAF010000086.1 GCA_029253085.1 Luminiphilus sp.
GAACCCATTTTTGCCACACATGTTGACGCACACTGTGTCGAGGAAACCGAAATGTTGTTTCTGGGGGAGGGTGCTGTGACCTACTTTAAGGAAGATGGCAGCATTGACTATGTGTTCAATGCCCGCACGCTGGGCGAAGCCTTAGTCCAGCAAGCAAAAAGTTTATAAGGATACTGGTGTATCGGCAGAAAGCTTGACGGTTTCACCAAAAGGTTTCGCGAAGCCCTTTGGTAAATCTTCTGTCATGTCTAGGACGGCGGCCAAGCGCCCCATACCCACATAAAGAGCACAGTGCATGAGTAGCTCAATCACCTCTGCTTCCGTGAACTGCGCTTTTAGTTGGTCAAAAAAACCTCCATCGATGGCAAGGTGTTGTGTTGCAAATCGGTCACCGAGTTCGATAGCCAGCTGTTCTGGCTTTGACAGGTTGTCTGGAATTTCGGGTTGTTCTAGGGCACAAGCCGTGGCTTCGTCGAAACTTCCCTCTGCTTCTGAGTAACGAATGGCCATGCAGCTGCGGCATTGGTTGTGAAACGCTATGCGTAAACGCATCAGCTCAATGAGCCTTTCGGGCAACGTTCTGTTGATTCCCAGGGCAGCTCCAAACTGAAGCGGTCCCATGGCGGCTTTGGGCGCATGAGCCAGCATTCGCGTAATCCCTAGCGCCATCTCGCTGGCAGTATCGGCTTGAACAAACTCCCGGAGTTCTTGGGGCCATTCGTCGGTGGGTACAAAACTTAGTCTGCTCATAATCGACCTCAATCGTGATTGGCATTTCTGGGGTGCCGGTGGCTATCTCAGCAGTGAATTAGTCTGGCGTACTGCTGCGTGAGTGAGCCGGGTGGGTTTTGGCTAGGCCCTAGCTAAGTCGGGTCATGCGGCTGATCTAATCTAGCAAGTATCAGTGCTTGTTGCAGGATATTCTCACCGAACATCACCAGAGGAACACTTATGCACTGAGTTAAATATCAACCGCTTCCTACTATCTGGCTGATGAGTGTATGAACCAATAAGTCTTCCTTCCCGAGCTTCCATCAAGGTTGCTGGTGCCAATTTGCAACGCCAGACAAGGGTATTCATGGCTTAAGTCGGCGACGAATTAGTAACTATTGGAGCGTAGCAGGGGGGGGGTATTTTCGGCCTGCTCGTGCTTGTTAGAAGCCTAGGTGTAGTCCGTTCCTCAGTTGACGGTCAGTAATTATTTGTTCATAAAGTACGTTGAGCGCTTAGCTATCTCTCACAGTAAATTAAAGAGGAATGCCCCATGTTGCGATCCACTAATGACCGCCGAAAACCTGTTTTTAAGGTCGTGCCACTGGCAGCAGCCCTGATGCCTGCAGTATGGAGTGTGGCTTTACCCGCAGCGGCGCAAAATGACGCGAGGCTAGAGGAAGTCTTGGTAACGGCTACGCGTCGAGCTGAGACGGATATTCAGTCAACACCCATTGCGGTCACTCAAGTCAGTGCTGAACAAATACAACGACTTGTGCCGCGAGATTTATTAGACGTCGCGATCTTTGCGCCCAATGTGGTGGCGGGTAAGCAGCCTGGATTCAATTCTGCAAACTTTGCGATTAGGGGAGTGGGTCAAAACGGCATTATTTTGTATTACGAAAATCAAGTGGGTGTCATCGTCGATGATTTTGTCATTCCTCATATTCAAACGGCCAATATCGAAATGCTCGATATCGCCAGCGTTGAAATTCTAAGAGGCCCTCAAGGCACGCTGTTTGGTAAAAATACGACGGGGGGCGCCATTAATGTCAAAACAAATCGCCCTGAGCTCGATCAAAATTCGCTAGAAGTCCGAGGGCAAGTGGCACAGTACGGGCGCTATGAAGGGCAGGGGATTCTCAACTTGGCCATTGGTGAAAATCTCGCGTTCAGAGCGGCTGGCGTGTACATGAAGTCAGACGGTTGGTATTCCAACAGTGCGGCTTATGGTCCTGTGACTGATTTTGGGGTGGGCTTCCCGTTGGCGGGAACCTCTGGGCAAGGAGACGGTGCCGATGTGGGTGGAGATGATGTTTTCAGCGGTCGCTTTAAGCTGCGTTGGCAGCCCACTGATGCGCTAGACATTAACCTCGCGTACGAGATGGTGCGAGACGACAGTGATGCACCTCCGTCCTACAACAATACGCCGCCTAACACGGGCTATCTTTGGAATACTCTAGGTTTCCGTCGTGATGCTGGTGACCCCCTTGATAATGCGGCAATTACTAACCGTAATGATGCACTGTTGAACATGGAGGCAGGCCATCAGATCGACGTCGATGGTTACTACTTAAACGTCGACTGGGATCTCAACAGCGACTACACAGTAAGCGCTTTTGCGGGTTACAGAGAAACTGACTCCCAGCTTCCCAGTACGTATACGGGTGAGGTCGGTCCGGTGTCTTTGTTTGATGCTAACCGACAAGATGTGCGTGAAACGACGCAGCTGGAACTTCGTGTTGCGTCAGACCTAGACGGTGCCTTTAATTGGGTAGGTGGTGTCTTTTATCAACAAGACGACACGATATTTACTGTTGCACAGGTGCTGGGCTTTGTTGATATGACCATTCCCTCGGCGCTGGCATTTGGTGACCCCTTCTACTTCAACAATAACCCACAGGTGCTCTCTAACGGGCAGGATGCCTCGGCTGAGGCACTGTATTTGGATGGCACCTTTGACCTCACAGAGAAACTGACTCTGGGAGCCGGCGTGCGCTATACCCACGAAAAGAAGAAGTGGACGGGGCGAAACCAAGTATTCACTCAGGCCTTAGCAGGGGGCTTCGATCCCTCGCTGACCTGGCAGGTTCTCGGGGAGCCCATCGCGGCGGCAGACTTTAATAAATATCCTATCGGTGTGGTCGAGGATGAAGAAAGCTGGAGTGAGCCCACCTGGCGTTTAAATCTGGGTTATCAGGCGACCGATGATCTTTACACTTACGCCACTTACTCCAGGGGCTTTAAAAGTGGTGGTTATAACGATCAGACCGGCACCAGTGGCAACCCTATTGAACCCCTGCAGGCACGCCCGACAGACCCCGAAATTGCAGATTCTTTTGAGCTGGGAATCCGTTCCGAGTTTCTTGATAATCGACTGCGCTTAAATCTTACGGCATTTTATGTCACCTACGATGATTCACAGCAGCAACTCTTGGCTCGAATTACTGCAGACCGCGACGGTGATGGTATCGATGAAAGCGAGTTTCAAGAGACGCGCTACTTTAATGCTGCGGAGATTGAAGTCACGGGTTTAGAGTTCGAGGCGGCGTGGTTGTTGACTGACAACTTCACGGTCATGGGTAGTCTTGGCACGCTGGATGCTGAGTTCAAGTCTTTTGAAGCAGATACCAATTTTGACGGCACTATTGATATCGATCTCACAGGAAGCCCTGTTGCGAGGGCGCCAGAAAGCACCTGGAACCTCGATTTTCTTTATAACCTTCCGATAGCGGGGGGCCATCTTGATTTGGCTTTGAACGTAAATTACGAGGACGAGGCCGTTTATGCTTATACCTCGGTCCCAGGCTCAGATAACGGTCTTACGGATGATCGAACGCTAGTCAATGCCTCGGCGACTTACACAGCCCGTGATGGGCGTTGGTGGGTGCGGTTATACGGAAAAAATCTTACGGATGAACGGTATCGAGTGGGTGACCTGCCCGTGGCCAACTTGTGGATGATGTCCTTCTACGGTGAGCCCGAAACAATCGGTATTGAAGGCGGCATGCGCCTGAATTGGTGAGCCCGGTTTGTTGATTAAGGGGTGGCGTTACTAAAGCCCTCTGTGAAGATTGCGCTGCGGGGCTTTACAAAGATGGCGCTTGCTGAGGCGGTAACCTGGCCAGCATGGCTGAGCTCAGCGTCGACCTTCATTTTACGCTCGGACAGGGGAGAGAGACTGGCAACAAGGTCTAGCTCGCAGTTGAGCGGCGTTGGTCTCTGGTATCGAATATCAAGCCCCCCAGTCATGCCGGCATTGCCGGCGTAAATCTGGGCCATACCCATAAAGTGGTCTAGGATCGCAGCCACCCAGCCTCCGTGCACGTGGTTGGGTGGACCCTCGTAGGACCAATTGAAAGTCACTGCACCGTAAACCTTGTGTTCATCAAACCAGTGGCGCAACCCCGGCGACATGGGATGACTTTCTCCTCCTACACATAGCATTTCGTGATTGGCTACAGGATAACTACCGTAGGCATTGGCGTGGGCAATAACTCCTTTTAACTGCCTACGATCTTTGAGTTTGGCGGTAATGGCGTCGATGCTTTTTGCAATGGCACTGGCCCCAGATGGATCGATATCACTGGTGGTTGCGGCTTCAATTAACGCCTTTACGGCAGTGGCGACTTGCCGGCGAGCCTTCCAATACTCACTGTGATCTTCGTCAATGTCTTCGGTGATGAAGGGCGAGGTATAGCTCTTATCCATTAATCTAAAATCTCTAGTGAACGAAGTTGTTCGCGCCATTGCCACAGTTCCTTTACCAGCAGGTCGGGCACTTCAAGCGCAGAGAAATGGCCACCCTTTTCGATTTGATCGTTGAAATAATGCAAGTTAATGAATTTTTTGCGCGCCCAGCGCTCGCTTGATCGGAAAATTTCATTGGGAAAGAGAGAAATAGCGGTTGATAACTCGACCTCAGACATGTCCGGGTTATTAAAACTTTCCCAATACAAACGTGCCGAGCTCGCCCCTGAATTGGTTAGCCAGTAGAGCATGACAGTATCTAAAAGCTCATCGCGGGCTATGGCATTTTCGGGGTGTCGTAGGCCGTTGATTTCGCAGTCACACCACTGGGCATATTTTTCTATAATCCAGGCCATCTGCCCGGTGGGAGAATCTGCGAGACCATAGCCTAAGGTCTGTGGGCGGGTGCTTTGTTGTTTCGAGTAACCCGAGTCCCAGTCTTGATAAAAATTGAATGCCTCAAGCGCCTGGACTTCTTCGGGCAGCAGCGACTCGAGTGTCTCAGGGTCCGGGGCAACCACGGGTAAGGTGATGTGAATGCCCGCGCAGGGCGTATTGGGCGCCGTGGCTATAGCTTGAGTGACTAGGGAGCCCCAATCACCGCCATGGGCAAGAAATGCCTCATGCCCTAAGCGTTGCATTAACGCAATCCATAGATCAGCGATTTTGTGCACGCTGGTTCCTGTGGTCCTAGGTTTGCCAGAAAAGCCGTAGCCCGGAAGGGCTGGAACAACAACATGGAAGGCATTGTCGGCACTGCCACCGTGCTCAGTGGGATTGCTGAGTCGATCGATCACGTGTCTAAATTCAAGTACTGAGCCGGGCCATCCATGGGTAAGTAACAGTGGTGTTGCATTGGTATGAGGCGACCGTTGGTAAATGAAGTGAATATCTAAACCTTCGATTTCAGTCCGGAAATTAGGCCAACGGTTGAGGGTATTAGAGACCCGCGTCATATCGTATTGCGAGCACCAGTGGTCTGTTAGCTCTCTTACGTAAGCTAGGGGTGCACCTTGGCTCCAATCCTCAACGGTTTCCTCGTCTGGATACCGCGTCAGTTTTAGGCGCTGCTTGAGGTCAGCAATCGCCCCGTCGTCAACGCTGGGTATAAATGGCGTGATAGGTGATTCCATGAAGCGATCTCACAATTCAATACAAGACCGGCAGCTTATCTCCAGATGGGAGTCCAAGCCAGTATTGTAGGAAGGGCGCACCCCAACTGGGCTAGCGGGGTTGTCAGCTGCGGTGCGTCGCTCTGTTCGGGCTGAAGCGATTTAGTGCGCTGCTGCGCCTTCAATCTGTGCATCGATAAAAGCTTCGAGTTGGGCACGCTGCGCGGCGGGTTCCTGTGTTTTTGAGAGTAGGTAAGGCGTACGAGGCTCTCTATCCAGAAAAAGTTGCCCTGAAAGATCACCGGCCTCCTTTGCTTTAGCAAGCCAGATGATGGTGTCCGCACCCTCGTCAGACGTGCGAAGAATTCGTCTCGTGATACTGCGAAAGGTGGGCAGTGCTGAGGCGACTCCAGGGGTATCCGCCCAGCCAGGATGCATTGCATTGACGATGATGCCATCTTCACGCCACTGCTCTGCCCATAGCTCACTCAATACGGTTAATGCGCGCTTAGCCCGGGCGTAGGCCTTTGCGCCGTGATAAGAGGGCGGGGTCATAATCAACCGGTCACAGACCAGCTTTTCGGTATACATGCCCCCTGATACAACATTGATTACCCGCGAGGGTGTGCTGTGGTTTGTGAGCAAAGGGCGCAGCTTGTGCGTCAACAGCGATGGACTGGCAAGCAGTAACGCGAAGCTTTGTTCGAGTCCTTCGCGGGTCAACGCATAGTCATTAAACAGTGCGCCTGCGTTGTTTATGAGTACGTCAATAGGCGCGCCTCTGGCCAGCAGCCGATCGGAGAGCGCGCTCACGTCAGCCATTAGGGAGAGATCGGCAATTTCAATGGTAATATCGGACCTACCCGTTTCCGATTCAAGGGTCTGCAGCAGCTCTTCCTGTTTTGCGGGGTTACGGATAACCAGGGTCAAATTTGCCCCAGCCTCTGCAAGCGCAATGCTGGTGGCGAGCCCCAGGCCGCTGTTGGCGCCGGTTAAAACAACGTGCCGTCCGTCGAGAAAAGTCGAGTCGGGTTTTCTTTGAGCAAGGCTTCGTCGAAAGCCCCATTTTGAAAACATAGCAACGCCGGGGGCGACCCAGCGATCTGCCCGGGCTGTACAGTCAGAAATTTTTGGTGGCGAGGGCGAATTGTCGAGTGCGCTTTTTAACCCTTCCAGACTCTTTCGGCCCATGTCTCGCATGCCAGATTCCAGCTGGTTCTCAAACGAACCAATCCCCAAGTGGTATTGAATTTCAGCGGTATAGCTGACGTGAGTCTGAGACCCCCTTTCTGTAAAAGTAATCACATCTCTTACGTCAAAAAATCGACTTTTCCCCACCAAAACAATCGATGCCCAAGGGCAATACTCGACGATCTCGTACTCAAGCCGCACTTTCGTAGGACCCACCGAACAATGCACAGTAAAGTGTGTTCCCAGTCCTATTGGGCCGGGGGTGGATTTTTTGGATGTCAGGGCGGTTGCATCCCATTCAGCAACTGTTCTGAAATCTGAGACATAGCGAAAGCAGTCTTTGATGCTTCGTTGAACCGCGATTTCTTCGTGGAGTGTAATCATGAACGTTTGGGATCGATGCCTAATGAACAGAAGGTACGATCACTGCCGGTTAGCAGTTCACCTTGATCTTAGTCCTCGGACCAAACAGTTCGCACGGCTTCACCAAAATCATCATAGATCACACGTTTTTTTGGCCGCGGCTTAACGCCGCGCTTAGGTAAGCGCTTTGATTGGCTTTTGCGCCGCTCATCCAAGGTGGCAACGACATCATCAAGGGGGGTTCGCGCTGTTCTGGGTTCGTTGAAAATAGGCGTGCGAAGGGGCGCCACCCTAGATTCGAGTGCGGTCTCCCCGACCTCAACATTTACGATTCGTCCACCCTTGGCGAGAAAAGACTCGATATCTCGATCTAGGTCGTTGCGTAAATCGGCCTTGTCAGCCTTGTGCTTGTAGATTTCGCGCTTCATTGCTGTGCAGTATAGCGACCCCTGTCAGATAGATCATTCGATAGCTTTGTTAAGGATTGCCCGTCATGTCAGTTTTTCTGGTTAAATGCCCTGCTTTAGAGGCTGGGTGGAGCTGCCGGTGAAGCGAGCAGCGAGGTAGTGCAAGTATGCGGATAATTAGGTCTCTGCTGACATTTTTATGGATCGCACTCTCAGTTATCCCTGTGGGCACGTTTTTGCTCGTCTTTTCGCTATTTTTCAGCGCAGAGCGTTTGTGGTGGTGGTTCGCTCAACCGTATCTCTACGCCGCAATTTTTGTCGTACGCTGGATCGGTGGAGTCAAATATCGCGTGTTGGGGTTGGAAAACCTGCCTGACGTTGACGATAACCAGCGGATCATCCTGTGCCCCAAGCATCAGTCTACCTGGGAAACGTTTTTTATTCCGAGTATGACGCCACACCCACTAGCCTATGTCTTCAAGCGCGAACTGCTATTGATACCCTTTTTTGGGTGGGCGATGGCGAGACTCGATATGGTGCATATCGATCGTAGCGCGCGAAGTCAGGCCTGGAGCAAAGTGGCTGATTTGGGCGTCAAACTTATGGATAAGGGCAAGTGGGTCATCATGTTCCCTGAGGGTACACGGACCCACAGAGGGCAACAGGGCGATTACAAGAATGGTGCAGCGCGCTTAGCGCTGGCGACTGGTGCAAAAATCATTCCCATTGCCGTGGCTTCGGGACGCTGTTGGCCCAGAAAAAGTTGGCGATTTATACCTGGTGTTATCGATGTGTCGATAGGCAAGCCCATGGACGCATTAGCCGGTGAGTCACCCATAGAATTGATGGCGAGAGTCGAGACATGGATCGAGTCTGAAATGCGCGTGATCGATCCTGTAGCGTATCGGCAGTAGCGAGTAACGCTGATTTTCAAACGGATACCTTCCGTAAGACGCTCAAGTCAGAGTTATACTTATGACAGCGTCCAGGCCGGTGGACGTCTTTCGAGCTAGATCAGGCACAGGATTTATTTATTTTTAGGAGCAGCAAGCTATGACAATACAGACGCGTGAGTTGACCTATGAATCGGCGGGAGTCACTTTTAACAGCACGATGGCATGGGATGACACTTTGGGTCCTAGGCCTGCGGTGCTTGTAGCACCGACTTGGGCTGGCTGTACTGATTTTGAACGTGCACAGGCATTGCGACTTGCTGACCTAGGTTATGTGGGCTTAGCCGTTGATATGTATGGTGCTGGAGCCGTCGGTGCAGACAAGGCGGAATGCACCGCATTGATGACCCCTATGATGTCAGATCGGTCGGTTTTACAAGCGCGTATTGGTGCGGCGGCAGACGCGATTCGAAGCCAGCCCGAGGCGGCAGATGAGCCAGTCGCGGCTATAGGCTTCTGTTTTGGCGGCCTCTGTGTCCTCGATTTGGCTCGTTCTCGGCAAGATATCGCGGGTGTGGTTTCATTGCATGGATTATTACTGCCTGCGGATAATTTGCCTGAGCCAGATCTGCAGGCGAAGGTCTTAGTTTTGCACGGCTACGACGATCCGATGGTTCCCCCGGAACAATTAATTGCTTTTGCTACCGAGATGACGGCCACGGGTTGTGACTGGCAGCTACACGCCTACGGACAAACCCTGCACGCGTTTACAAATCCGGAGGCGAACGACCCAGACTTTGGAACGGTTTACAGTGCTGCAGCGAGCCGCCGCGCTTACCGCGCATTGGACGACTTTTTGAGTGAGGTGCTGTCTTAGTGGGTTTTTATAGCCGTTACGTTGTACCCCGATTAGTGACCTGCGCCTGTGGCACTAAGCCCATCGTTCGTCAGCGTCAAAAGGTGGTACCCCAAGCCCAAGGGCGTATTTTAGAAATCGGTTTGGGCGCCGGCCACAATTTGCCTCACTACGATCATCGGCAAGTGGAAGGTGTGGTCGGTATTGATCCCTGTGAGGAATCTTGGCGATTAGCCAAACCTCGTGTTCGTGCCGTGCCTTTTGATGTGGAGTTCAAGGCGGGTTCGGCTGAGAATATTCCTGCAGAGGACGAAAGCTTTGACACGGTTTTGCTGACGTTTGCACTGTGCACAATCCCAGATCCAGCTGCGGCGATAAAAGAGGCTCGTCGTGTGCTACGTCCGTCGGGTAAGCTGGTTTTTTGTGAGCACGGTGAAGCGCCCGATGCTAGCGTAGCAAAGTGGCAGAATCGGCTGAACCCTCTCTGGAAGGTGCTGTTCGGAGGTTGCAATCTCAATCGCAACATTGTGGAGATTATTGATAGCAACGGGTTTCGTTTAGACGATATTGACCAAATGTACTTGCCGGGAACCCCCCGAGTGGCGGGCTTTAATATTTGGGGTACGGCGCGCCCAGATTAATAAGCCGCTTTAAACAAGTAGGCGATGCTTTGTCTGGGAGCCTTTATTCCTGTTCCTTCGCCGAGGCTTCGTCTAGCCCTGCCGCGAAATTCGTAATTCGGCGACACAACCCGTTCAACACAAGCAGTTCAAGTGAATTTACGACAACCAATGCAGGCTTTGAACTTTGAGACTGGAGGTAGGCTAAACTGCGCGCCATGAGAAACTGCTTAATCTTTACTGCGCTGGTGCTGCTAATCGGGTGTCAGGCCGATGGGCCCAAACCTGCACGATATGCGCCTTCAGATCCGATCGATATGACTGGAAACTGGGAGGTTGACTATGCTCGCAGTGACAACATACAGCGCCGCTTTAACACCATCATTCGACAATTGCAGCAAGAGGCAGAGCGTCGAGCTAGGGCGGCTGAGCGTGGCCAAACTTATTCAGGAACGCCGATGTCGTCAGGTCGAGAGTTGGTGGCGCTGGCAGAGATGGCAGAAATTATCACCGCGCCTGAGCTGCTCGAGGTTATCCAGACGGACAATACCGTGAGAGTGAAACGTGAAAATAGTTTTGCTCTTATTTGCGTTACCGATCGACCCCCCCCTACCGTGACTCAAACCCCCTTCGGGGTTGAGCGCTGTGGATGGGATGGACATCAGTTGTTTTTTGACATCACCCTCCCTGACGGATTGTCGATTCGCCACCGCTTAACCCGTTCTGCACTTGCCGATTCCCTGGTGCTACAAACTGCAGTGTATTCGCCAAGCGTGCGCGAGCCCTTTATTGTCAATCGCGTTTACTCTCGATTTGATCCAGCAAAGGCGGGCTATCGCTGTACGCAAACACTTAGCAAGGGAACGGTTTGCACGACAGAGAAGCCCAGCGGATGATGCATTTACTGCGCTTAAGCGTACTTTTACCGATACTACTAATCAGCGTGCTCACCCTAGGCTGCAGTAACCCTAGAGAATCGACTACGGGGTTGCCGGCGAATATAGGTTCAGCGGTTACTAATGCTTCTGATTGGCCGCCATCGGTTGCGAAAGCGATGTTACGTACCGAACTTAACCCGCTGCCATTGGAAGTTGGTGTGGTTGTTTTTGAAGAGGGTATACGTAACCCCGATGCGCAAGACGCACGGGATAAATTACGATCGGTAGAGACGCGTCTTGCTGCGGCGTATCTGCGCGACATCCTGACGGAATCGCGACAGTGGGGTGCGGTAAGGGTCTTACCCGGGGCGAGCCATTTTGCGGCGCTGACCGTGTTTGGCGTCATTATCCACTCAGACGGCAGAGACTTTGTAGTCGATATTCGGGCGGTCGATGCCACAAATCGCGTGTGGTTAGATGCACGCGTTCACAGCCAAGCGTCTGCTCAGGATTACCTTGACAGCACGACAGAACCCTTCAGAGCCCTTTTTGTGTCGATTGCCAATCGGTTGCGACTGGCGGCTGAAGATTTAGACCCCAAAAATATTGCGAGACTCGTGGGAGTTACAGATTTGCGGTATGCCCAGGAGCTAGCCCCTGATGCTTTTTCATCGTATTTGGTAGAGGAAAATGGCTACCTAAGACCTAACCGGTTGCCCGCTGATTCTGATCCTATGATGGCGCGGATCGCACGAATACGAAATCAGGAGGCCCTTTTTATCGATACGGTGGACGAGCAATATGTTGATTTGGGTAATGAGTTAGGGCCCACTTATCGCTTGTGGCGTCGGTCTAGTCTTGAGCAGGCGGAATATCTTGAGGCCTACACCGAGCGGGCTTCGGGTCGGGAGCTGAAGGCGAAGCAGGGCAGCTTTGCAGCGATGCAACAGGTCTATTCGGCGTATCGTTCGGTGCGCATACAGGAACAGGATTTGTTTGAGCTGGCCACTGGATTCGATAATGAAACCGCACCGACAGTTCTGGAGGTGGGTGAGAATGTGGTGCGCCTTGGGGGCACTCTTGATGAGCAGTACGCGCAATGGCGGCGTATTCTCGGGCAAATTATCTCGATAGAGCAGGGCAGTCTGTGACTCAGTATCGTTTTCTTGCAACAAGCCCCAAGGGTCTAGGTAGTCTCCTCGTGCCCGAGATGAGTGACTTGGGGGCGCTTGATGTTCGGGAAACCGTTGCTGGAGTGACCTTCAATGGTGGGCTGGGAGTCGGTTACCGCGCCTGCCTTCACAGCCGTCTGGCTAATCGAATTATTTTGCAGCTCAGTGAATTTGCTGCCAGTCGTGCCGACGATTTATATGATGGGATGGCTAATTTACCCTGGTGCGATCACCTAGCTCCCAGCAATACGCTGGCCATCGATTTCTCTGGCCGTTCAGAAGATATACGCAACACACAGTTTGGGGCCCAGCGGTGCAAAGACGCGATCGTTGACGTTTTTCGCAGCCGAGGGCTCGATCGGCCCAATGTCGATACCCGTACTCCAGACCTACGAATTCACGTGCGGCTACATCGAGGCCGGGTCAGTGTGGGCATTGATTTATCCGGCACTAGCCTGCACCAGCGGGGCTATCGCACCGAGCCCGGAAAAGCTCCCCTTAAGGAAAACCTCGCCGCAGCCGTGCTGATCCGAAGCGGTTGGCCCGAATGTCTGGAAGCGGGTCAGCCTTTGGTCGACCCCATGTGTGGTTCGGGAACTTTTTTAATTGAAGCCGCTATGATGGCGACGGCGAGACCGCCAGGACTCGATCGTAACCGCTGGGGTTTTCAAGGGTGGCTTGGTCACAGTCCAACCCAGTGGCAAGCCATTGAGGCTGAGGGGCGAAGTCGCTTGAAACCCGCTCCCGAGGGTGTCGAACTTCGCGGTTATGATGGTGATATTCGTGCGGTAAGGCGCGCGGAAGCGAGCATATCGGCGTTGGGCCTCGATGACCTGATTCGAGTGCGCCCGAAGGCGCTCAATACCCTGACCCGGCCCACCCATCGAGTGATGCCAGAGGGGCTGATTGTCTGCAATCCGCCTTGGGGTGAGCGTTTGGGGCAGTTGTCTACGATGCGGTTACTCTACCGTGAGCTGGGTCAGGTAATACACCGAGAGTTTCAAGGATGGAAAGCGGGTATTTTAACGGCCCACAACGAATTGGGTAGAGCGGTTGGTCTTCGAAGCCACAAGCAATACGCGCTCAATAATGGTTCGATTGATATTCAGCTTTTACTCTTTGACCTGAGTGCTACCAATCGACTCGCTCCCGATCCCGTTGATGGTCCTCCGAAAAGCGATAACCCCGGTGAGGTCGACATAGCCGCCGAAGCGTTGAGTGACGGTGCAACTATGCTGGCCAATCGACTGGTTAAAAATAGACGCCGTCTTAAGTCGTGGCTTAAGTCGAGTGATACAACGTGTTACCGATTGTATGATGCCGATATGCCCGAATATGCCGTGGCAATCGATATTTATGAAGGGGTGCCCCACGTGGCGGAATATGCGCCACCGAAAACCATTGATGAAGGCGCAGCAGAGCATCGGTTTCAGGAGGCTTTGACCGCGGTGCGTCGGGTATTGCAGTGGCCAGAGGATCAGCCGATTGCTGCGAAGCGACGGCAGCGTCAGCGCGGCACAGACCAGTACAACAAGCTGGATCAAACTGGGGAGCGCATCACCGTTCGCGAGGGGCCGGCACGATTACTAGTCAACTTAAACGACTATCTGGATACAGGCTTATTTCTCGACCATCGGCCGCTGCGCCTCACGTTAGGTAAAGAAGCTGCGGGAAAGCACTTTCTGAATCTATTTTGCTACACGGGCGCCGCCACTATTCATGCGGCGCTAGGCGGGGCGGCAACGTCGACGAGTGTCGATTTATCAAACACTTATTTGAAATGGTTGGCAGATAATTTGGCAGTCAATGGGCTTTCAGAACGGCAGCATCGTGTGGTGCGGGCCGACTGTCTCACTTGGTTAGCGGCTTGTGATCGAAAATTTGATTTGGTCCTTCTTGATCCGCCGTCGTTCTCAAACTCTAAAGCTACGGAGGGGACGCTGGATATTATCCGGGACCAAGTTGCGTTAGTAGATGCCGCAATGTCAGTGCTCGACTCGGGCGGTACGCTCTATTTTTCAAATAACCACCGTCGTTTTGAGCTCGCGGAGGATTTGAAGCAACGTTACCGGGTAGAAGATATTACCCGTCAGACGATCCCGGAAGACTTTAACCGCCGAAAAGATATTCATCACTGTTGGCGCTTCCAGCACCTGAGCCGTTAGCTCAGCACAGACTTTAAAACGACCTTTGGGCTCTGGGGCTTGTCGCCACGGCTGGGTGCGGCGGCGGGAGGTCAGGCTTTGTCCGACGGTTGTCGCTTTTTGGCCAAGGTCAGCGGCGTAGGCAAGGATGCCTAAGAAGGTTTTAAGGCATGCCGTTATCTGGCGATTGTACCTTGGCGAAGTGTGATTATTGGGCTGCCTGATGGCACTTTTCAGTCCTAAAATTAGCCCTGTGGTGTTATACTCCGGTCGCCATTTTGTGTGATTAGCCCGAAGTGTTCCTTCGGACTGAGCTTGTTCTTATGCCAGGCCTATTAGATCCTCGAGCAACTTTGGCACACCCCTTAAATTCATGGCCTTCATAAGACGGAGGCGCGCTACAGACAACGCTGTTCCCGGAGACGACTTATGGGCAAAACCTTATATGACAAATTGTGGGAAAGTCATTTGGTAGAGGCCCGGGATGACGGCACTGCGTTGATCTATATTGACCGTCAATTACTGCACGAGGTTACATCGCCTCAGGCATTTGAAGGCCTGAGACTCGCAGGACGCCAGCCGTGGCGAATTAGCGCTAATATCGCAGTGCCCGACCACAATGTGTCAACAAAAGCCAATGAGCGTGCTCAGGGCTTAGCCGGGGTTAAAGATCAGGTTTCCCGCATTCAATTACAGACGCTTGACGACAATTGCGCGGAATATCAAATTCCAGAAATTCCGCTTAACGATGTGCGTCAGGGGATTGTCCATGTGATGGGCCCGGAGCAGGGTGCAACGTTGCCGGGCATGACCATTGTTTGCGGGGATTCTCACACTTCGACTCACGGCGCCATGGGCGCTTTGGCGCACGGTATCGGCACCTCGGAAGTCGAACACGCATTGGCCACCGGGTGTCTGATACAGCGCAAAATGAAAAACTTCCGGGTCAACGTGGAAGGCGAATTATCTGTCGGTGTGACTGGAAAAGATATCGCGCTAGCAATTGTCGGTGAAATTGGGACTGCCGGGGGGACCGGGTGTGCCATAGAGTTTGCAGGCTCCGCTATTCGTGGTCTGACGATGGAAGGACGGATGACGCTGTGCAATATGGCGATCGAAGCTGGAGCTCGCGCGGGCTTGGTTGCTGTTGACGAGCGAACGCTTCAATACGTTGCGCAAACACCCTTCGCTCCGCGAGAGGCTCAGTGGGAGCAAGCAGAGACTTACTGGCGCACGCTGCATAGCGACGATGACGCTGTTTTTGATCGAGAGGTGGTCCTCGATGCCGCCTTGATTCAGCCTCAGGTAACATGGGGAACGTCGCCAGAAATGGTCACAGCGGTATCTGGACGAGTACCGAGACTCGAGGATATGGCGACAGACACTGCTCGTCAGGGCCTAGAGCGCGCGCTGTCTTACATGGGCCTTGAACCCGGAATGTCGATTACCGATATAAGACCGGATGTAATATTCATAGGCTCATGTACTAATTCCCGTATCGAAGATATGCGAGCGGCCGCCGCTGTGCTCAAGGGAAAACAAGTCGCCAAAAATATTACTCAGGCTTTGGTGGTGCCCGGCTCTGGTTTGGTAAAAAAACAAGCCGAAGCTGAGGGGCTTGATCAGATTTTCAAAGACGCGGGTATGGAATGGCGTGAGCCAGGTTGCTCGATGTGTCTCGCGATGAATGCTGACAAACTGGAACCGGGCCAACGATGTGCGAGCACATCAAATCGGAATTTTGAGGGGCGACAGGGGTTCGGTGGACGAACGCACCTCGTCAGTCCGGCGATGGCGGCGGCTGCGGCCGTGGCCGGGCATTTCACGGATGTTCGTGATGTCATGGAGAATGGACTATGAACGCGTTTCAGCGACTCGAAGGGTTGGTGGCGCCCATGGACCGCGCCAATGTGGATACAGATCTCATTATTCCCAAGCAGTTTCTCAAATCGATTCGCAGGACGGGCTTTGGCCCCAATCTGTTTGATGAGTTGCGCTATCTTGATGAAGGGCAGCCCGATTCGGACTGTAGTGGACGTCCGCTGAACACAGAGTTTCCCCTGAACTTTCCCCGTTATCAGGGGGCAAGTATCCTTCTGGCTAGAGAGAATTTTGGCTGCGGCTCGAGTCGTGAACACGCGCCTTGGGCATTAGATGGGGCAGGTTTCCGCGCTATCATTGCGCCAAGCTTTGCCGATATCTTCCGATCTAACTGTTTCAAAAACGGGCTGCTGCCGATTGCTCTTGAGGCTAAACGTGTCGAGCAGTTGTTTACTCAAATGTATGAAACTGAAGGCTTTACTTTAGTCATCGATCTTGAGCAACAGGTTATCGAAATGCCCGACGGTGAGACTATTGCTTTTGAGACTGAGGATTTTGGCAGAAATTGCTTGCTTAACGGGCTCGATGACATTGGGATCACGTTGCAGAATGAGGCGGTTATTCGCGATTTTGAGCGTCAGCATCAGGCGCGCTTTCCCTGGGTATTTGAGACCTTGGAGGTCTGATGAGCCATTCCATATTGTTACTGCCCGGTGATGGTATCGGGCCTGAGGTCGTCGCCCAAGCTCGTCGTGTTCTAGAGCGCGTGGCTGATCTTTACAAGCTCACTATTGATCTCGATGAAGCCAATTTGGGCGGCGTCGCTATTGATCGTGAGGGGCAGGCTTATCCTGAGAGCACTCAGATAAAAGCGCGTTCTGCAGCGGCATTATTGCTGGGTGCTGTAGGAGGCCCTCAATGGGATGGTTTGCCCGCCCAGGAGCGACCCGAGCGTGGTTTGTTGGCAATCCGAGCAGACTTGGATTTATTTGCGAATTTGCGGCCTGCGATCTTGTTCCCCCAGTTAGCTGATGCCTCGAGTCTAAAGCCTGAGTTGGTGGCAGGACTCGATATTTTGATTGTTAGAGAATTAACCGGCGGTATTTACTTTGGTGAGCCTCGAGGCATTCGCACACGTGACGATGGTGAACGAGAGGGATATAACACCTACATTTATCGTGAAAGTGAAATCAAACGCATAGCGCAACTCGCCTTTGAGTTGGCAGCCAAGCGTGATGGCCGTTTAACGTCAGTCGATAAGGCCAATGTTCTGGAAGTAACTCAGTTGTGGCGCGAGGTTGTCACCAACGTGGCGGCGAATTTTACAGAGGTCGACCTAGACCACCTGTATGTCGACAACGCAGCGATGCAACTTGTGCGTGCGCCCAAGCAATTTGACGTTTTAGTCACAGGCAATATTTTCGGAGACATACTTTCGGATACTGCGGCAATGCTGACAGGATCCATTGGCATGCTGCCCTCGGCGTCGCTTAACGCACACTCTGCGGGCCTATATGAGCCTGTGCACGGCTCGGCTCCTGATATTGCAGGACAAGATTGTGCTAACCCTCTGGCGACGATTCTGTCAGTGGCAATGCTATTGCGCTATTCCCTCGATGCTGGAGATGCAGCGGCGGCGGTGGAAGCAGCCGTGTCTGCGGTGCTTGATCAGGGCTGCAGGACTGCGGATATCGCAGCTAAGGGCGATGTTGTTATTGGTACCGAGGCCATGGGTACAGCCGTCTTAAATGCACTGAAAGGCCGTCAAGGAAATGAGCTATGAGTGAAGCGATTGACATCGCAGTTGTTGGTGCAACCGGCGCTGTGGGAGAGGCCATGTTGGAAATTCTCGAGCAGAGAGAGTTTCCGGTGGGTAAGTTATACGCTTTGGCGTCGCAGCGTTCGGCGGGAAAGACGGTGCGGTTTAGAGGTAAGTCGATCACCGTTTCTGACCTTGCGGAGTTTGACTTTTCAAAGACCGCCATCGCGCTATTTTCGGCCGGCGGTAGCGTTTCAGAGGAGCATGCGCCACGCGCCGCAGCTTCGGGTTGTGTGGTGATCGACAACACCTCACACTTTCGTCGAGAAGCGGACATACCGCTGGTTGTACCCGAGGTGAATCCAGAAGCTATCGCGGCGTATCGATCAACCCACATAATTGCTAATCCCAATTGCTCCACCATACAGATGTTGGTCGCTTTGAAGCCAATTTATGACGCGGTGGGTATTTCTAGAATCAACGTCGCCACCTATCAGGCCGTTAGTGGCACCGGTAAGGCGGCCATTGAAGAACTTGCCGGCCAAACTGCCCGATTACTGAACGGCCAACCCGCTGAGACCAAGGTGTATCCCAAGCAGATAGCGTTTAATGCCCTGCCACACATTGATACCTTTGAGGATAATGGCTACACCCGGGAAGAGATGAAGATGGTTTGGGAGACTCAGAAAATTTTGGATGACCCCAAGATTGCCGTGAACGCCACTTGCGTGCGAGTGCCAGTGTTCTATGGGCATTCGGAAGCGGTTCACATTGAGACAGACACCAAGATAACGGCCGATGCCGCCCGCAAACTATTGGGGGCTGCACCGGGTGTGACCCTTGCCGATGGCCGGGAGGATGGCGCTTATCCCACGGCGGTTACTGATGGTGCAGGCAGTAACGCTGTTTATGTGGGGAGAATTAGGGAAGATATATCCCATCCAACGGGCCTGAATCTCTGGGTTGTTGCGGATAACCTTCGAAAAGGCGCGGCTTTAAACAGTATCCAGATTGCAGAGCTTCTAGTGAAAGAGCATTTTTGATCGGATTATTGGGGAGATTTTTCTAGGTGGGCACTTCAAACGGTAAAAAAACGGGTATTGTAGGGCCATGCGGGATCCCTAGATGGGAAACTGGCAGTTCATGCTGAGAGGTTGGATGGGTAAGCAGGACACAACTGGGGCGCTGGTACTTTGGCGTGGGCTTGCTGGCCTGGCTGCTTTGTTGCCGGCGTGCTCTTGGGGCTTGGGTTTAGGCGACATTACCCTCAACTCTTACCTAAACGAGCCCCTGTCCGCTGAAGTGATGCTGCTCGACGTCCAAGACCTGACGGCTGATGACATCAGGGTTCGGCTGGGCACGCAAGACGCCTTTGACCGGCTCGGTGTGGAGCGTGCATACTTTTTAACCAGCATCAAATTTGAGGTGGTGGTTGAGGACAGCGCAGCGCGAATTCTTCTGACAACGACGAAGCCGCTGCTCGAGCCTTACCTGGACTTTTTAGTGGAAACTCGGTGGCCTGATGGCCGTTTACTCCGCGAATACACTGTCTTGGTTGATCTTCCAACCCAACCATCGGCGAGTGCTCAAACTCGGGGCTTTAGTGCAATTGAGTCTACGGAAGAGCAAGATCGAGCCGCCTTAGACGCGACTGTCTCTCAGTTGGCTAGCCCAAACTCACCAAGTATTACGCCCGATAGAAGCTTTGATCGTGACACCGAAGAGCGGCCCCGTGTCGGCGGCCGTTATCTGGTACAGCACGCGGATACGCTGTGGGAGATAGCCTTGGATGCGGCACCTCAAGGCGCCACTGCCGAGCAAACGATGTTAGCAACGGTACAAATGAATACAGATGCATTTCTGGGGGGGAATATCAACGGTTTGAAGGCCGGCTATGTCCTGGAGTTACCTGCAGAAGGCGATATTTTGACCTCGCAGCGCGAGGCCTTAGCGGCAGTGTCTCAGGCCAATCGAGACTGGCGCAATGGTATCCGTCGCACGCCCGCACTGCGCGTAGTGGCCGATGACGAGGCCAGCGATGACGTACTGGCCGATGATGCGTTTGAGGCCGATTTTGTTGCAGCCGACGAAGAACAAAACAGCATTTCTGATCAAGGCAGCGATGACGGCATGCTTGCCGCGGCTGCACAGCAAAGGACAAACGCAGCTGAAGACACGCCAGAAGTCTTACCGGCGACCCCCGCAGTAACGCCAGGCAATATTGCTCCAACAGCAGCGGGACCCAATTCGAGCGAACTTTTAGAAATTCAGACGCGGCTTACAGCACTGTCAGAGCAGATGGGTAATTTGCGCGATTTGGTGGTATTGAAGGACCAGCAAATCGCAGCGTTGGAGGCTCAGCTGGCGGCGCAGCGCGAGGCGAAGGATGTCGCTGCTGTAGGAGATACGCTATCGGTACCTCCGCGTTCATCGGCCCCACTTGATCGAGGGTTTCCGTGGTGGGCGTTTGCTTTAGGAGGCGTTGCGCTGCTGGCAGTGGGTGCCGTGGTCTATTCGCGAAGGGTGCAGCAGCCGGTGATGATTTTGAAGCGCAACCCGCCCACCGAACGCGAGCCAACGGTTAATCGGCCTAAAGAACTTGATCCTAGACCCGCGCGTGCGCCGGCTCCGGCGCGGGCTTCTCCTGAGGCCGTGGCCCCAGAGCAGGTGCAAGCAGGTGCAAATACAGCACCCGAGCCTGCCAGCGACGGCGAGCGGGGTTACGGGCAGCGTTTGCATAATGATTATGTCGATGAGGGCGTGGTCGCTGATGCGATTGCCGAAGCCGATATCTACATGGCTTATGGGCGGCATCAGCAAGCACTGAATCTATTGGAGTCTGCTGCGCAGGCCAACCCCGAAGATCCCCTGGCTCTGTTGAAAATGGTAGAGATCTACCTCCAAAATGATCGTCAAGAAGAGGCAAAGATCACAGCCCAAAAACTTGAGGGCATGGATAACGGGCTTGCCTTTGGTGAGGCTTCGCGAATGCTTGCTGAAGCGATTTCGTCAACGAAAAGCCTCGATTTAGGTGAGCTTGCCCAGCCTGTTTCGGATGTTCCGTTGACCTTAGATCTGGAAGATGACGTCCTTGAAGAAATAATGCCGTACTCAGAATCTGGGGCCGGAAATTCCTCTGAAGCGCCAGAGTCAAATCCCTTTGACAACGACGACTTGGGCACAGCGCGGCAAGAACTTTCTACTGATGACCCAGGCTACCTCGCTGGGGATCAGTTCCTCGAGCAAGCCGAGGTGCTGCCACCGGAACTTGCCGCTGTACTGGGGACAGATATTCCTCCGCCAACTGTCGAAGACGATGATGAGCCTGAGGGGCTGGTCTATGCAGCGGAGGTTGACCCTGTAGACACTCAGTTGGATCTGGCTCGAGCTTATATCGATATGGGAGACGAGGATGGCGCGCGCCCAGTACTGAAGGAGGTGATTTCCGCGGGTGATTTGCGCCAGCAGGCAGAGGCCCGCGAACTTCTCCTTAATATTGACTGAAGCTTTTCCCTCATTTAGCTCGGTTAGCTGGCCCTCAGGTACACGTATTGCACTGTGCGTTAGCTACTATGGCGGCGAGTTTTGTGGCTGGCAGGCGCAGCCGCACCTTCCAGTAGCAACCGTTCAAAATACTTTAGAGCAAGCGCTGAGCAAGATTGCTGCAACACGGGTCAGTACCCACTGTGCCGGACGAACTGATACCGGAGTCCATGGAGTCGCTCAGGTTGTGCACTTTGATGATCCCGTCGGTCGCTCCCAAAAAGCTTGGGTCATGGGTTGTAATCGAAACCTGCCCTCGACAGTTCGAGTGTTGTGGGCAAGGTCAGTATCCAGCGATTTTCACGCTCGATTTAGCGCTGCGTCTCGGCATTACCGCTACGTCATTAGTAATAGCGCTATTCTGTCGCCTCATCACTGCGGTCTCGTTAGTCATTGTCGCAAGCCCCTAGATGTCCAGGCGATGCAGGATGCCAGCCAAGTTCTGTTGGGTGAACATGACTTTAGCGCGTTTCGTGCCGCCCAATGTCAGGCCGCACACCCGGTGCGGGAAATTTTCGGGGTGAGTGTAAAGCGCATCGGAGACTTTGTTGTTTTAGATATTGAAGCCAACGCATTTCTTTATCACATGGTTCGTAATTTAGTTGGCTCGCTACAAATGGTGGGTGTGGGTCAGCGGCCCCGGGAGTGGATTGCACAATTGCTCGAGGGAAAGGATCGCACGCTGGGGGGGGATACGGCGAGCGCTAGCGGCCTTTACTTGCAGTCAATCGCCTATCCCGAGCACTTTGGCTTACCTGTAAATCAAGCGCCGAACTCATTGTTTCTTGGGGGCAGTTAAGCCCCTCCAGGTTTGCTACAATGCAGCGCGTCATTTGGCACTGGGGTTATTGCGTGTCCGTTCAGGTCAAAATTTGCGGTGTTACCCGAGAAATAGATGCTCTGGCAGCGGCAGATGCCGGGGCAAACGCTATCGGGTTGGTATTTTGGCCGGGTAGTAAGCGCGCCGTATCCTTAGAAAGAGCGGCGGACATTTGTGCCGTGCTCCCGCCATTGGTTACTGTGACGGCATTAATGGTTGATCCAACGGTCGAACAAGTTGAAGGGCTGTTGGAGGCACTGCCGATCAATCTTATTCAGTGGCACGGAAGCGAGAGCCCTAAATTCTGTGAGCAGTTTCGGGTGCCATATATCAGAGCGCTACCCGCGAGCGTCTGCGGCAAACTTGAGTCAGTCATGGCGGAATATCCAAGTGCTCGGGGCTTTCTTCTCGATGCGGTGGACAATGGACAGTTTGGGGGAACCGGGCACTGCTTTGACTGGGATGTGATTCCGACGACCAGAAGTCGGCCGATCATTTTGGCGGGAGGGCTCAATCCCGCTAATGTGGGTGAAGCGGTGATGAAAGTTCGCCCCAGCGCTGTCGACGTTAGTAGTGGTGTTGAATGCTCGCCGGGTATTAAACAGCCAGAGAAAATTAAGCAATTTATACATGCCGCTCGTGAGGCGGCCGAGGCATAAGCTTTATGACTGAAATGATTAGCCCAGATTTATTCGCCTCTGTCCCTGATCCTGACGGACGCTTTGGTCCCTACGGTGGAAAGTTTGTCGCGGAGACCCTGATGTCAGCATTGGCAGAGTTGGAGGTGGTTTACCGCGGCCTTTCCTGCGATCCCGATTTTCAGAAGGAATTTGACTCTGATCTTGCACATTACGTGGGCAGGCCTTCTCCGCTCTACGAGGCGAGCCGCATGTCTGATGCCATTGGTGGAGCACGTATTTTCCTTAAGCGGGAAGACCTCAACCATACAGGGGCCCACAAAGTTAACAACACGATTGGTCAAGCGTTATTGGCCAAACACATGGGCAAGAAGCGCATTATTGCAGAGACCGGCGCTGGCCAGCACGGCGTGGCGAGTGCAACCGTTGCCGCTCGCCTTGGCTTGGAATGTCACGTTTTCATGGGTGCGGAGGATATTAAACGTCAGTCGTTGAATGTTTACCGAATGAAGTTATTAGGGGCTGAAGTGATACCGGTAACGTCCGGTTCAAAAACGCTTAAAGATGCAATGAATGAGGCACTCAGGGACTGGGTAACCTACGTTGATAACACCTTTTACATCATTGGCACGGTCGCGGGACCGCATCCCTATCCCATGTTGGTGCGTGACTTTCAAAGCGTGATTGGCCGTGAAGCGCGCAGACAATCACTCGCAATGACAGGCAAGCTACCCGATGCGCTGGTGGCTTGTGTTGGTGGTGGCTCAAACGCAATTGGCCTTTTCCATCCTTTTCTGGGTGATGAAAAAGTAGCAATGTATGGCGTCGAAGCAGGCGGTCACGGTGTCGAAACAGGGCAGCATGCGGCGCCATTGTCGGCGGGTACTCCGGGGGTTTTGCACGGCAATCGGACCTATCTCATGCAAGACCAAAACGGCCAGATTATGGAGACACACTCGGTCTCTGCGGGCCTCGATTACCCCGGTGTAGGCCCTGAGCACAGTTGGTTAAAAGACATTGGCCGGGTCAACTATGTTGCGGCAAATGATGACGAAGCGCTGACAGCGTTCCATCACTGGACAAGGACCGAGGGTATTATGCCCGCGTTAGAAACGGCGCATGCCTTGGCTTATGCTGAAAAATTAGCCGCGGATATGACGCCTGATCAGCATATTATTGTTAATCTTTCAGGGCGGGGTGATAAAGATATTCTTACTGTCGCAGCGATTGAAGGTATTGAAGTTTAAACCGTAAAAGTAGGATAGACCGTGAGCAGACTCACTCCATGTTTTGAAACGCTTCGTGACTCGGGGCGTAAAGCCGTCATACCTTATATTGTCGCTGGGGATCCTACCGTTGCTTCAACGGTGCCAATGCTCCATCGCCTTGTTGCGGCTGGGGCAAACGTCCTGGAGTTGGGCGTGCCGTTTTCTGATCCCATGTCAGAGGGGCCCGTTATACAGCGCGGGCATGAGCGTGCACTTGCCAATCACGTCTCTCTCACGCAAGTGTTGGATATGGTGGCTGAATTTCGGCAGGGGGATCAGGTGACCCCCATAGTTATTATGGGTTATGCCAATCCGGTTGAAAGAATGGGTTACGCCGATTTTGCCGCTGCGTGTGCAGCAGCAGGCGTTGATGGTTTGATCACTGTCGATTTACCACCTGAAGAGGTGGGTCCCCTCAATGTCGAGCTACAAAAGGTAGCGATTGACAACATATTTCTGATTTCGCCGACGACACCGGCACAGAGGGTTGGCACGATCACGGCCAACGCCTCCGGTTTTATTTATTACGTGGCGGTTAAAGGTGTAACCGGCGCGGGACATTTGGATAGCTCTGACGTTGGCATGCACCTTGATGTTATTCGTGCAGAGACGACCCTCCCTATCTGCGTGGGGTTTGGCATAAAGGACGCGGAGTCAGCGACTGCGGTGGGCGCTATGGCGGATGGTGTGGTGGTGGGAAGTGCCTTGATCGATACCATGACGGTTGCTATGGAGTCGGGCGACTCCCTCCATGATGGCATTGAGAAGGCTGTGACCCTCTTGGGGTCTATCCGCACCGGCATAGATAATATGTAATTGTGTCCACTACTGGTGGCTAGCGAAGGGTTATAATATTAGCGCTTAGCTGATCGGAGTCCGATATGAGTTGGATTGACAAAATTCTGCCTTCCGGCGTCCGCAAGGACGAGGCCGAACAAAAGCGCGTTAACGTGCCAGAGGGGCTCTGGAAAAAGTGCATTAAGTGCGACGCAGTGCTTTATTGGCCCGACTTGGATCGTAATCTAGAGGTCTGCCCCAAGTGTGACCATCATATGCGTGTGGGCGCTCGGCGCAGGCTGGACATATTCTTAGACGAAGACGGCCGTCAAGAGCTATTTTCTGACATTGAACCCATCGATAGACTTAAATTCAAAGATAAACGTAAGTATCGCGATCGCTTGACTGCCGCTCAAAAAAGCACGGGTGAACGCGATGCGCTGATTGCCATGCAGGGGCGCCTACACGGTCTGGATCTCGTCACCGTTGCCTTTGAGTTTAATTTCCATGGTGGTTCGATGGGTTACGCCGTCGGTGAGAAATTTACGCGGTCTGCAACGCATGCCTTGAAGAACGGTTTGCCCCTGGTGTGCTTTGCCGCTTCGGGAGGAGCTAGAATGCAAGAAGCGCTGATTTCTCTGATGCAAATGGCTAAAACGTCGGCGGTACTCGAGCGCCTCAAGCTCAATGGGCTGCCGTTTATTTCGGTGATGACAGATCCGATTTATGGTGGTGTTTCAGCGTCCCTTGCGCTTCTTGGTGATGTTAATGTCGCTGAGCCCGATGCTCGGGCAGGATTTGCTGGGCCTAATATTATTGAGCAAACCATTCGCCAGAAGTTGCCCAAAGGATTCCAGCGGAGTGAGTTTTTGCTTGAGCACGGTGCCATTGACATGATTGTTCACCGCGCGGAAATGCGTGACACCCTAGGTCGAATCCTTTCAAAGCTTTCTGGTCAGGAGGGCAGCCAAGAGCATGTGGCGGCTCCTGATTCTGAGCCTGTCGAATAAATTTTATGGTATTGGCTGGCGCCGAAACACTGGATGCCTGGCTGACTCATCTCGAAACACTGCATCCGCAGAAAATCGATCTTGAGTTAACCCGTGTTAAAACCGTGGCACACCGACTGGGACTCTTGCCGGCAAGGTGCCGTACCGTCACGGTCGCCGGTACTAACGGGAAGGGAAGTTGTGTTAGTGCGCTGGCGGTGCTATTGCGTCAACAGGGACTCTCGGTCGGCTGTTACACCTCGCCGCACTTGCTGAATTTTAATGAGCGCATCACCTTTAATGGTATTGCAGCAAGCGACGCTGAAATCATGGGTGCATTTGCGGCTATTGAAGAGCGCAGGGAGACGATTTCCCTTAGCTATTTTGAGTTTGCTACTTTGGCGGCCTTATTTTTGTTTCAAGAAAAGGGCGTGGCGGTACAGATATTGGAGGTGGGCCTGGGGGGGCGGCTCGATGCAGTTAACATACTCGATGCTGATGCCTGCGTTATCACCAGTATCGGCATAGACCATACGGAATGGCTGGGTGATACGCGAGACCTCATTGCTATCGAGAAAGCCGGGGTGGCTCGTTCGGGGAAGCCGGCAGTCGTTGCCGAGAGTGATTTGCCATCAACACTGCTGCCAACCTTGGAAGCCCTGGGCGCTGATGTAGCCGCGTTGGACCGCGAGTGGATAATCTCTGAACAAATATTGACTTTGCCCGATGGCACTCAACGACTTCTCCCGGCCGTATCTGCTTTGCAAATAAGTAATCTCGGTGCAGCTGTGGTCGCAGCGACTAAATTAAACCTCAGTCCCAACCAGGACTGCATTGATAAAGCCTTTCAAACATTGTCTGTTCCTGGGCGCCAACAACAGCTTACGGCTTTGGATCGGCTTTGGTGGCTAGACGTGGCACATAATCGAGAGTCAGTCGCACGACTGGCGATCGCTCTGGCCGACAAATCCGATGGCGTACAGACCCATGCCATTTTTGGTGCGATGGCTGATAAACCCCTGCATGCTATGGTCGAACTCATCTCAGAGGGTATTTCGAGTTGGCATCTTCCCACCCATGAGGGCATCGCACGGGCGGCAGCCCCTGCAGATTTGGCGCAACTGATTAAAAGGATCTCACCGAAGGTAACAGTGCAGTGTTATCCTACGCCTGAGTTGGCCTTTAATGGCATCGAGAACGCTTCTAAGCCCGGAGATCGCATTTTGGTGTTCGGATCATTTGTGACAGTTGGTGCACAGTTAGACTGCTTACAGCAGCTGCCTACCGGTCAGGAGACCTACGACTGAATGAACCCCATTCTTCGTCAACGCTTGGTTGGTGCTTTGGTCCTGATAGCCCTGTGTGTGGTTTTTTGGCCCATTGTTTTCGTTGAGCCCCTCGAGCAGCAGCCTATCGAGTTGCGGCCGACACCTGAGCGCCCCCGTATTGACACCTCGCCCATCGCAAAGCCGCTGTCCCCCGCAGCGAAGATTCGTGAACGTGTACAGTCTCCAGAGATTGATCGTGAGTCTCAAATACGAGCGGATGAAATGACCCGTTTAGTGGATGATGAGTCTGCTGCGAATCTTTCCGAATTAAGTGACGTAGATTCAGTCGAGCAGCTTGAGCTCCGTGAACAAGCGCCGGTCATCCCAGTTCTTGATGCTTCGGGATTTCCTCAGGCTTGGGTGCTGCAGGTCGCGACAGTCAGCTCAGAGTCTCGAGCAAAAACTTTGGTTGGCCAACTCGTTGACAAAGGTTACCCAGCCTTTCATGTGCGGGTTTCTAAGGGAGCATCAGCGCAGTGGCGTATTCAGATTGGCCCGAAGTTCGAAAAAAATAGCTTTGCATCAATGAAGCTAGAGGTCGACCGCGTGCTGAAGGTGGAGTCCATGGTCGTGAGGTATCAGCAACCCCTATGAATGAAATTGAACAGCAGCTCAATGGCGCGACCTCGGGCTTTAACGGTTTTGACTGGTTTATCGTGCTGGTCTTAGCCACCTCCCTCTTAGTGGGGCTATACCGAGGTTTTGGTCGAGAAATTCTCTCTCTAGCTGGGTGGCTGTGCGCTTTCATTGGAGCAAATCTCTTGGCGCAATCCTTGGCTAATTCGCTGACCGTACTCACGGACAGTGAGACATTACGTTATCTAATGGGCTGGGCGCTGATATTTGTAGGCGTGCTAGCAATCTTTAGTGTGCTGGGACGTTTAATGGCGCGACAGATGCGTCAACCGGGCTTCAATTTAGGAAATCGTATTCTCGGTGGCATCTTCGGGTTGTTGCGGGGCGTTGTGTTTGTCATTGTCGCGACCTTTGTACTGCGCTCAGTGGTTCCTAATTCAGAGCAAGATCTGATCGATCGCTCTGCACTCATGCCAACAATTGATGAAATTTCAACTGAGCTAGGTGGGCATACCGCCGAACTTTTAAAAGCTGAACCCGTTGAGCAGATCGAGGAAACCCTCGAGTCTGCTGAAATGATCTGATTCGGAGACATATCGATGTGTGGATTGGTAGGTATCGTCGGCGGTAACGACGTTGCGGCAGAAATCTATGATGCCCTGACGATGCTTCAACACCGAGGCCAGGATGCTGCCGGCATCATGACCTGCTACCGGGGAAAGTTTTTACAGCGTAAAGGGGAAGGACTCGTTAAAGATGTCTTTCGTACGCAGCACATGTCCCGGCTTCTGGGCGCTTTTGGCATCGGTCATGTTCGTTATCCTACACAAGGGAGTTCGGGCACGGCCCTTGCCCAGCCTTTTTATGTGAACTCGCCCCATGGCATAGCACTCGCACATAATGGCAATCTTACCAATGCAGCTCAGTTGAGCGCGGAAATTTTTGAGAGTGATCGTCGGCATCTCAATACTGATTCTGACTCAGAAGTGCTTCTCAATGTCTTTGCCCATGAAATACAGCGATTGGGTAAGTTATTCCCCGATGCCGATGATATTTTTGCCGCGATTTCGGCCATGCACGAACGCTGTGAGGGCGGCTACGCAGCGGTTGCAATGATTGCTAATCTTGGCATCGTTGCCTTCCGCGATCCCTTCGGTATTCGGCCATTAGTTATTGGCGTTCGAGAGCGTGAGGGTCAGGAGCCTGAGTACATGGTGGCTTCAGAAAGCGTAGCCCTGGATGTTCTGGGCTTTCGACTGGTGGGAGACGTTGCTCCGGGAGAGGGTGTCTTTATTTCCGCATCAGGAACTTTAATTCGCAGGCAGTGTTCAGAAGTCACCAAGTTAATGCCCTGTATTTTTGAGCATGTTTATTTTGCACGCCCTGATTCATTAATCGATGGCGTTTCGGTGTATAAAACGCGCATGCGACAGGGGGAACGGTTAGCTCGAAAAGTCCTCAGGTTACGCCCTCACCATGACATTGATGTGGTTATTCCAATACCGGATACGAGTCGGGTTGCTGGACAGTCCCTCGCCCATGAGCTGGGCGTAAAGTTTCGTGAAGGGTTTATGAAAAATCGCTACATCGGCCGAACTTTTATTATGCCGGGTCAAAGTCAGCGAAAAAAATCAGTGCGACAGAAACTGAACCCAGTGCCTTTGGAGTTTGCTGGAAAAAATGTGATGTTGGTCGATGATTCAATCGTTCGCGGTACGACCTGTGGTCAGATTATTCAAATGGCCCGAGACGCCGGGGCAAAAAGCGTCTATTTCGCATCAGCAGCGCCTGCCATTCGATTTCCCAACGTTTACGGTATCGATATGCCAGCGGCGAGCGAACTTATTGCTCACAATCGTACAGAGGATGAGATAGCGGAATTGATCGGAGCCGACTGGTTGGTCTATCAAGACTTAGAGGATTTGTTGGCCTGTTCTCATGAAGGTAATGAGGCTATCGAAGACTTCGAGTGTTCGGTATTCGATGGCTGTTACAAGGCCGGAAAAATCGACGAGCACTATCTTAATACGATAGAGGCGGCACGTTCTGAGGGCTCTGAGATGCGCCTTGCCGCTTCTCAGGACGGCGCGGTTGTGGGTTTACATAATGATGTTTGAAGTAAGCACCAAACGTAACGCGGTTATAGGTTTGTCTGCGCCATGATCCCTGACGATGAAAATTCCTTACCTGATTTCCTGCAAGATGCCCACGCGGAGACATTGGGTATTCGAGCGGGTATAGCGCGTAGTGGAGAGGGCGAACATGGCGAGCCCATATTCACGACGTCCAGCTATGTTTTTGACAGCGCAGCAGATGCTGCAGCGCGCTTCAATGGCGAGACTAGAGGCAACGTTTACTCCCGCTACACCAACCCCACGGTGCGCGTATTTGAAGAGCGGTTAGCGGCCTTGGAAAACGCGGAGTCTGCAGTAGGAACGGCATCAGGTATGTCTGCTATTTTGGCAACCTGCATGGCATTTCTTAAGCACGGTGACCATGTTGTCTGTTCGCGTGACGTTTTCGGCAGCACGGTGGGGCTGTTCGATAAGTACCTTCCACGCATGGGCGTCTCAGTATCTTTTGTACCGCTAAGTGACCTTGCCGAATGGCGTGCTGCCGCAACTGCCAAAACTCGATTGTTTTATTGTGAAACACCGTCCAATCCTATTTGTGAGGTTGCCGATATCGCCGCTTTAGCAGCGATAGCAAAAGATGTTGACGCTCGTCTGGTTGTTGACAACTGTTTTTGTACACCGGCATTGCAAAAGCCCCTGGAGCTCGGTGCAGATATTGTCATTCATTCTGCGACGAAGTATCTCGATGGTCAGGGACGCATGTTAGGAGGCGCGGCTGTCGGCTCGACTGAGGATATGGCAGAGGTCACTAATTTTATTCGTACCTGCGGCCCTTCCATGAGTCCGTTTAATGCCTGGGTCTTTTTAAAGGGCCTCGAGACCTTGAGTCTTCGTATGCGCGCTCACTGCGAGAACGCGAATAAGCTTGCACACTGGCTACAGCAACGTCCAGACGTATCTCGGGTCCACTATGCGGGGCTTTCGAACCATCCGGGCCATCAATTAGCGAGTCATCAGCAAAGTGGCTTTGGTGGCGTGCTGTCTTTTGAGGTGTTTGGTGGGCAGGAAGCGGCTTGGCGCTTTATCGATGCGACCGCGCTGATGTCACTCACTGCAAACCTAGGGGACGTTAAAACAACCATCGTACACCCTGCTACGACAACCCACGGGCGACTCTCTGCAGAGCAGCGCGATGCCGCGGGCATTACACCCGGGCTGATACGGATTGCTGTTGGGCTTGAGCATATCGAGGACCTAAAAGTCGATTGCCAGCGGGGGTTTGACGCGCTTAGCGTCCAGACGTGACGCCATGCCAGTAGCCGCGCTTCCAGCCCTCATTAACCGTGCAGTATCCGATATTGGTGAGGTGTTGTTTGGTAAAGAGCAGGCGGTGCGACAAGCACTCTGTTGTTTGCTGACATCAGGGCACTTACTCCTTGAGGATCTTCCTGGAATGGGTAAGACAACCTTGGCTCATGCACTGGCTGACGCACTGGGACTGAGTTATGCCAGAGTACAGTTCACCTCTGATCTGTTGCCTTCGGATATTTTGGGGGTTTCAGTTTTCAATCGAGAGACGGAGACGTTTCAGTTTCGTCCCGGCCCAATATTTAGCCAACTGCTTTTAGCTGACGAGATAAATAGGGCGACACCGCGCACGCAGAGTGCCTTATTGGAGGCTATGGCTGAACAGCAGGTGAGTATCGATGGTGCCCCGCGTGCGCTACCTGACCCCTTTTTTGTTATCGCTACGCAAAATCCGGTGCATCAGTCGGGCACTTATGTGCTTCCTGAATCTCAGCTTGATCGTTTTCTCATGCGACTCTCATTGGGCTACCCCAACTTCGAGGCGGAACGAGAACTGCTACAGCGAGGCCATCTGTTTACTAAATCTGCGGTTAAGCCGTGCATTTCAGCGGAACAACTTCTGGAAATTAGGGCGGAAATAAGTCAGACGACATTATCTGATAGCCTGTTGGGATATATCCAACGTTTGACAGCTTTTACACGAGAAGCCTCGGAGTTTTCAGTCGGGTTGTCTCCCCGCGGAGCCTTAGCACTCGTAGGGGCCGCAAAAACCTGGGCACAGATGGAGGGGCGAGATTATGTGGCTCCAGATGATGTTCAGGCTGTACTTGCTCCCGTCATTGCGCATCGATTGATTCCCAGCGCAGATTACGCCGGGGATGGGAACGCGTTGGTGGCGCTCTTGCGTAGCCAAGTCGATGTTGTTCCAGGCTAACCCCAAAGAGCGTCTAAAAAATGTTCTGCTTCAACGCTATCGCCGTTGGCTGGGGCGACGGTTACCTGCGGCTCGAACCATAACGCTGGAACAACGCAGGCTTTTTATTTTCCCGTCGCGGCAGGGCTTTTTGTTCGCTGTGACGCTGCTACTTATGTTGTTGACCGCCATCAATTACCAAAACAACCTTGCATATGGCTTAACGTTTTGGCTGGCTATGCTGTTCATTGTCGCCGTCCATTTCACCCACGCTAATTTACTAAAAATGGTGATATCGAGTATTCGAGTAAAATCGGTGTATCCGGGGCAGCAGGCTGAATTTGTATTTCGAATCAGCTGTACTAGTGCGCGCCGGGGGCATCATGCTGTCAAGCTGGTTTGGCCCGACAGTGAGGTTTTGGTTGATGTTCCTGCGGGTGGTGAGGTTGAGGTGTCGCTGCGCCATAAGGTCGTTGCGCGAGGTTGGTTTGATCCCCCTAAGTTACGTATTGAGTCGACCTACCCCCTTGGGCTGCTCCGTTGCTGGAGTTTCGCGTATTTCGATAGTCGCGCTTTGGTTTGGCCCCGACCTTTAGAAGTGGATCGGCGGGTTTCTCCGTACACTGAAAATGCGAGCTATGGGTTTAGTGAGCATGAAGGCCTTGATGATCTCATGGGGTTTCGGGATTACCGCATTGGTGATGCCCCTCGATTAATTGACTGGCGTAGTCATGCTCGGGGATTACCGTTACAAACTAAATTGTATTCATTGCCCGTCGACGAAGATCACTGGCTAGATTGGCACGACTTTAGTGCTGGGTCGGTAGAGCAAAAACTCTCTTGGTTATGCTGGTTGGTCTTGCAGCACCATAGGCGTGGTGAAAGTTTTGGCCTTCGTTTACCGAGCTTTGAGCTGCCTTTAGCTGCAGGAGACCGTCAACGCGATTTGGCACTGCGTGCCCTCGCATTGCATGGTCTGAGTCGAGGAGAAGTCGGATGATTGTGGGTGAACAGTTGCCTCGGCGATCACTAATTTGGCTGATTGTTTGTCAAATTGCTGTGATGTTGCCACATCTACAGCAGATTCCTTTCTGGATCGTCGTGATTTATCTGGCGACAGCGTTGTGGCGCCTGCAGATGTTTCGTCAGCGCGCGGAAATGCCCGGTAGGTGGTTGCGCTTGTTACTCGGTATTGCCGGTGCGACGTTGCTGTTTATGAGTTTTGGAACATTTATAGGCTTGGAGCCCATGGTGGCCTTACTGCTTGTTGCAGCAGCCTTAAAGCTTCTTGAAGCTATTCGTGAAAGAGATGGTTATCTACTGGTGTTTTTAGGTTTTTTTATCTGTGTGACACATTTCATTTTCACTCAAACCTTACCCGCCACGCTGTACTCTGTTTTTTGCACGGGACTATTGGTAACGGCGCTGGTCACTTTGAATCAGAGTCCAGGTTCGCGCTGCTCAGGTCATGAGCCTTTACTGGCGCTTAAAATGCTGGCTCTCGCAATTCCTATGATGGTTGTGCTGTTCCTTTTATTTCCACGCATTGGTCCAATCTGGAGCGTACCGTCGACATCTGGACAAGGGATGACAGGTATGAGCGATTTCCTACGGCCGGGTGCTGTGACCAAGCTTGGGCGTTCGGCTGATGTGGCTTTTCGGGCGGGGTTCGCAGGGGTGATTCCAAAAAAACCGGCTTTATATTGGCGGGGATTGGTGCTGAGCAAATTTGAAGAGGGTACTTGGCGCACTCTGCAGTGGCGCGAGTTACCGGGCTCGGAAAGGCAGCTAGTAGCGCCTGAAACCATTGGCGATCCGCTGCGATATCGCGTCGTGTTAGAACCAACGCAGCAGCGGTGGTTATATGGGATTGCCTACGCTGAGTCGTCTACCGCAGGTGTCTATGAAGCTGTTGACTATCGCTTGGGGGTCCTAAATCCCATTGAATTTCAATTCGGTTATGACGTTACCTCCTGGGGCACGGCAGGTCTTCAGCCAAGCCTGAGTGATTGGCGAAGGGGTTTAGAAACAGACTTTCCAAAGGGATTGAATCCGCTGACTGAAGCTTGGGTAAAGGATTTACGTAATCAATTTAGTGATGATCGTGATTTTGTCGCTGCGCTGCTCAACTACTTTAGAATGCAGCCGTTTTACTACACCCTCGAACCCCCGGAAATTTTGTCTCCCGATTTTGTGGATAAATTTATGTTTGATTCCCGTCGTGGATTTTGTGAGCACTATGCTTATAGCTTTGTTGCGATGCTTAGGATGGCAGGCATACCTGCAAGAATTGTTGCTGGGTACCAAGGAGGCGAAGTTAACCCTCTTAACAATACGGTGGTAGTGCGGCAATTTGATGCCCATGCCTGGGCAGAGATATGGGTTGGTGGTGCGGGCTGGCAGCGGGTTGATCCCACTGCAGCCGTTGCACCGAGTCGCATCGAACTGGGCATTGAAGCGGTCTTGGATGGGCAACCTGGCTTTCTGTCTGACTCGGTGATGTCGGCCTATCGGTTCCGAGGTATTAAGATATTGAATTGGATGCGACTTCGTTATGACGCCTTGGCTTTCGGTTGGCAGAGTTTTATTGTTGGTTTCGATAGCACTCGTCAAATTGACTTATTGAAAGACTGGTTTGGTGAAATCAGAGTGTCATGGTTCATTGCTCTGCTGTTGGGCAGCTGGGCTGGGGTTCTAATACCCCTGATGCTTTGGTTGAATCGTGGACGAAGAGTTCACCGGTTATTGCCTGAGGAGCAACGCTTTAGCGCACTGTGCTTGCGGTTAGATCAGCGCGGTTTGGGCCGGACGTTTGGCGAGCCACCGCTGCAGACACTGCGTCGCGCTCGTCGGCATTTACCCGAGGGTGACGCTTTGTATTTAGCGCTGGAACATGCCGTTGCCGATCTCTACAGGAGAACCCGTAGCGCGTCAGAAGGACCGTGACGGCGCTGTCGATTCGATTGTGATTTGATTGCCGGGGTTAAAATGCCGGGATATCAGTTTGGCTGCGGCCAAGAATCAGCGCATGAATATCGTGAGTTCCCTCATAGGTGTTCACAACTTCTAGGTTCATCATGTGGCGCATGATCGGGTATTCGTCAGATATACCATTGCCCCCCAGCATATCCCGCGCTTTACGCGCTATTTCCAGCGCCTTCCCGCAAGAGTTTCGCTTGATCAGGCTGATGAGATCTGGGGATATCGTGCCAGCACTCAGCATCTGGCCGGCGCGTAGACAGCCCTGCATCGCTAGGGAGATATCTGTTTGCATGTCGGCCAGCTTCAACTGTATGAGTTGGTTCGCGGCGAGGGGGCGGCCAAATTGCTGTCGATCAAGGGTGTACTGCCTTGCGGTATGCCAGCAGGTCTCGGCGGCCCCCAGTGTCCCCCACGCAATGCCATAGCGCGCGTTGTTGAGGCATCCGAAGGGCCCTTTGAGTCCTTTAACATTGGGCAGAAGGTTTTCCTCGGGAACAAAAACCTCCTCCATCACAATTTCGCCGGTAACCGAGGCGCGGAGAGCAAGTTTTCCCTCTATCTTGGGTGCGCTCAGCCCGTCCATGCCTTTTTCAAGAATGAAACCACGGATCACGCCGTCATCGGTTTTTGCCCAGACAACAAAAACATCGGCTATCGGGGAGTTGGATATCCACATTTTTGCGCCAGAAACCCGGTAGCCACCGTCGACACTTTTCGCGCGGGTAGTCATACCGCCAGGATCAGAGCCGTGATCAGGTTCGGTGAGACCGAAGCAGCCAATCCACTCGCCAGTGGCCAGTTTCGGCAAATATTTTTCTCGCTGGGCATCATCGCCGTAGGCATAAATTGGGTACATCACAAGAGATGATTGAACGCTCAGCATTGAACGGTAACCAGAGTCGACGCGCTCCACTTCACGCGCAACGAGGCCGTAGCAGACATAGTCGACTCCGGGGCAGCCGTAGCCGTCGATGGTGGAGCCAAGAAGCCCCATCTCGCCCATCTCTCTAAATATATTGGGGTCAGTGCTTTCGTTTCTGAAAGCTTCCTTTACCCGAGGCAGCAATTTTTCTTGGGCATATTGCCTCGCGCTATCACGCACCATGCGTTGTTCATCATTGAGCTGGCTGTCCAGTTCAAATGGATCTTCCCAATTGAGTTGAGTCCAATTAGTTTTAACTGCCATGACAAACTCCACAACTTAATCAATACATTTTAAGTCTAAAATATCTGAGCTGGCTTACCAAGCTCTGGTTATTCAGATTGGGCTTTTTTACAAATAAATAACCAGTGATCTTTGGGCGGCATCTGGATTGATCAAATTGACGCGCTTGCTTTTTATTTTGAAGCCACCATTTTCAGTTCTGAGTTCATGCTGGGCCGTAAAAGCATAAATTCGCTGCGCATCCTGGTACCACACCACGACATGTTGGGTAGACTCGACGATAAGGCCGCCTTCAGGGGATTGTTCCTTAATACAAACGTTTCCGATGATATGTGAGCATCTTGTCTGGCTATCTTTGGAAGCGGCACGAGGGTGAACAAAGTTGCGCCGTCGAATTTCCATCATGACGCGATCATCATAAACATGAGAGACGTGGTTAATAGGGTCTGTTTGATCCTCGGTTGCTGGAATCCAATAGTAGGCATCCTCGGTGTAAAGCTCGATCCAGCTATCAAGGTCAGGACAATCTAAATAGCTGGCCTCGCGATAGAGGAAACTTTCGATTGCAGCGAGTTCAGGCATCATCTACTCCTCGCTGGTATGTTTTTTCCATGTACGCCTTCCAAGCTCGATACTGGGTTCGCATATCTAAATCTGACGTGCCACCCCCTTCGACTCGATCGGCAAGTATTCGATCTTTCCCATACTGCCGATGAAATTCCACCCATTCATTAGCTGGACACTCGAGCCCTTTCTGCGCCCGCCGATAAACCTCTAGGTCATCGGGTCCAACCATGCCCATCGCTGAGTTAATCAGACGACTGTAAAGCACCGTTCGCTG
>JAQXAF010000106.1 GCA_029253085.1 Luminiphilus sp.
AGACCTTGAGCCCCACCGGTAACAGCAATTACTTTATTCGTCAGATCCACACCGCTTCTCCGTTCATTATTGAGGCCGCGGATTGTACCTGAAGGTTTTACGCTTGGGGCAGAATGAAAGCTGCCCCAGAAAACTTATCGATTGCCCTTTGGACCATCACGTACTTCGTCCTGCTTACATTCGCGCTTGTCTTTACCCACACGACCTTCATCCTGACGACAATCGCGTCGATCCTGACGCTCATCTGAGCGACCCCGCTCGTCACGTCGGTCCTCGCGCCTGTCTTGATCTGCTAACGCCCAAGCCCCACCGGTGAGTAACAGCAGGCTTATCATCCACACATTGAATTTTCTCATCACTTAAACCTCTGCAAATTAATCCGGTGATCAATCTAACAACCTCAGATTGCGGTGCCGGCATCAATTAACGACAAAAACCTAGGACAGCTCAAGACTGTACTTATAAAACACATCGTCCCTGACATATCCCAGACCTTCGTAAAGAGCTTGAGCACTCCTATTATCACGCGCTGTTTCGAGGTCGAGTCGGGCAGCTCCTGTTGCCAGCGCCCATTCCCGCGCAGCCATCATCAGCCCACGACCCACGCCCCCTCGGCGCGCAGTTTCAGCGACATACAGATCGTACAAAACGAAATAGCGCACTAAATCGACCGAGCAAAGGGCTGGGTATAACTGGGTAAAGCCTAATAAGCTTGAAGTCTCATCTACCGCCAGCAATACCACCGATCGCTGCTCACTGACGTTGCTGGTAAGCCAAGCTTCTGCTGCCTTTAAATCTGACTCGCAGCCATAAAACTGCCGATATAGATCAAATAATAGCGCCGTAGCTTTAAGATCTGCGAGCGCTGCCTGCCGATATTGAATTTGCGGTGACATATCTGCCTCCTAAAAAGTTTCATCACCCTTGGTGGCTTTGGTTCTACCACAACCTTCAGAAATGAGGCAAAAAACCCGTGCTCACGTTATAAGATCTTCAGCGAAGTGATCCCTGCCACGATAAAACCATGACGAGAATTCAGGCAGAGCCGATTTGCTCTATTGAGACGGCCTTTTTTATGACAAATACTGCGTAGAGCGGATGTCCGAAATTTTGAGTTTCGCTTGGTCATCTAACAAATGAAAAACGCAAAATCCTGACGCTACATCGAACCTCCTATTCGCTCTCCGCATTAAACTTGTCGTCCTGGGCCAACACACTGGCGGCACCTGTACGACGCCGGCTTGCCTCATTCCTGAACACTATTTCCAATAAATGACTAACGGGGAGCGACTCAACTCACTGTCCTGGGCGTCTGGGGCCGAGCCCCTAGCTGCGGGTGTAGCGAGCATTATGTGTCAGGACTCTGGCTTAAGCCCGCATGGAAACCTGATGTATTGCTCAACCAGTGCGCCAGCACGTTCAGTGGCGTCTAGCCGTGACAGATTTGCCATGCCCTTGCTTCGCAGATCGCTCTCGAACTGAGCCAAGACGTCGGTTACCGTGAGCTGATCCTGCCCGCCAAACCAAAGACCGTGCTGCTTAGCGTCGGCAAAGCAGTACCCTTTCCATGAAATTGAATAGCGCAAATCATGCCAGGTGTATTCAGCGACGGTTTGATCCTGCTCTTGTAGCAGCCAGTAATCATCGCCGGCATGATGTAATCGGGTCTGACCGGTTATGGCCGGCAGGTCGTGTATTGTCGGCACAACACGCTCAACGCCGTGGAACACAGAGTCGGTATCCAGTAAGACTGCCGTATTGTGGGTTGCCGAAATGGCCTTCCGTGGGCCGGCACTGCCTTCTGGGTAGAACGTAAAGGCACCGCCATCAGCGCTTCCAAACCATGAAACACAGGTCAGGATGGGCACCCGCCATGGTTCAAATAGCCCCGAGTGGTGCATGCAGACCAAAAACCACTGCGGTGTATTCATTCGATTCAGACCACGAAACTCGGGGACATCGGTATGTATCGCCAGTTCTTGTCCAGGGATGAGCAGGTTGGCATATACGATGGCCGGAACAACATACTCAGAGCCACCTATGTGGCTAGCCGCTGACTGAAGCTGCTCATTATTCATAAAAGACGAAATTTCCGGCACGTGAAGTTGAGCCCCATAGGCATAGGTCTCCCGAAAATAATTGGTGCGACTTGCAGACATTTGTTCTGAATCGGGATTGCCCTGTCCGTCCAGCCCATTGGCAGTGTAGTTGAGCCCAACATCGAAGCGCTGGGGCAACGTTTCACCTAGCCCCTCAGAGGTCGCCTCTTCGGCATAGGTACCAAAGCTGCCAAAAGACTCGGCGATGCGAAACATATTCTCGGCGTCCTGGCCGCCAAGCAGTGGATCAAAATGTGAAAAACAGGCTGTCACCTAGCCTCCTTATCTTGCGCGCTTGGGTGGTCTGGGGTTAAGCCCGGGCCCGCTTAGCCATTGGTTTAGCCATTGGTCATGCCAGATGCATAAAAGTCAGACATCAAAAAGACACCTCTATCCGATAGTTTCAACCTCAGTAGCAAAAATACTCTTTGACAGCTTGAAATGAAAGCAAGGGCACAGGAGCCCTGGTGTGTTACGTGGACCCAACAAGCGCCCAGTTTACTGTCAAAGAGGCACTAACGATGAGCCAGTGGGGCACTAGCGGCGCTGGTTACACTCTCGTAGGGATAAGAGCCATCAAGGCAGTAGCTCGAATCGGGACGACGTATAACAGATGACCAAAAAACGATTTTAAGGTTCCCTCACAAGTAGCCTCCGCTCGAGGCAAATGCAGCCTTCTCCACCAGGACGCAATAGACGGGACATTAACATTGGACGCATATAAACTCGTATGTGCGGGTACCATAAATTGGGGCTGATAACTGAAATGAAGTCATTTACTCACAGACGAAACAACGGCCAACATGGCAGTCACTGGATCTACGCCGCGGTATTCATTACCTTGCTGACAGGATGTTCCGGTAACAGCAGCGATCAGCCCGTAGCACAGCCAGAGCCCGAACCAGAACCCTCTGGTCGATTAGTCGGCAGTGCAATAATATTTCCTGAACATCGCCCTGCAGAAGGCTATTTACACATAAGAGCTTTCGATGCGGATGATGTCGAAACAATTGTCCATGAGTCGAGTGTCAGCTTCGACGATGCTGATGAAGGCATTGCTTTTGAGGTGACCCTGCCTTTGGGTAACTACGGCATCGCGCTCGCCGTCAACAATCAGGTGTCCGTCAATTGGGAGGACGAATCCACCTTTGATCTATCAAGAATGTATCACTGTGATCTTGGTGCTCCTACTGCAGGTTGTAATCCACAGGGTATTGCGATTACTGAGAATAACGATTCGTTAATCAACCTCGCTCTTTACTCGGAAAATCAAAATCGCGATTTATTCTTACAGCCCAACATTCTAAATATTGCCCATGGCGCAGGCCAGGGGGAACGGCCAGATTTTACGTTGGTCGCTTATGAATACCTGCAAACACTTGGCCCTCACATTATTTTTGAAGCTGATATAAACGGAACCGCCGACAACATACCACTCGTTATGCACGACTCTACCCTCGATCGAAAAACAAATTTCAACGAAATAAATTGTCCAGAAAAACTCCCAGCACCCGAAGACAAACACTTTTCCCATAATGACTGCGGTCGAATTTCTGAGCTGACGTTTGAAGATGTTTCGAACTACGACGCGGGCTACCATTGGACACAGGATGACGGCACCTCGTTTCCCTACCGTGACCAAGGGCTGAGTGCCGTTTCTTTAGAAAGCTTGTTTAAGCGCTTTCCTGACGCGCACTACGTAATTGAATTGAAGCCCGAGGAAAATGATGGCGTGGGCTCATTCATACAGGAGGATTTAAATACCGGCGTTGAAGTTGCACGGTTGATTAATGAATATCGCATGAAGCACCGCGTCACCGTGGCATCGTTCACTGACGAAATCATTAAAGACTTTCGGCTGCAGGACGATGATATTTTGACGGCTTTTTCCGAGGCTGAGGCGCTTCCACTCATGCTCGCAGTATTTGGCGGCGATGATTCCTATGAAGTACCGGCACCTGCCGGTGAGTTTTTGCAAATCCCAGAAAACTATTCGCTCAATGGACTGGACTTAAACTTAGTCAATGACAGCAATGTAAATTTTCTGTTGTCTGCTTTTGATCTGCGCGTGCACGTTTGGACGGTTAACGAGAGCGAGGCAATGGATCGAATGCTAGATGTGGAAAACCTGGCCGGAATCATGACTGACTTTCCCCAAAGGCTACTGAAAAAAATTGACGCGAATGCAAGCTCTGCTGAGTAATACGGCATGTAACATCAGCAGTGGACACCACTTCATTTTTTTGCGGTCGAGAGTGGCACGATCCTGCTGGGGCAGGCCTTGGTATGGCTAAGCAGCACAGTAAAAATAAACATCGCTGCGGCCACGACTAACAAAGGACAGGAGACAAGTTTGTGCCGAAGCTTTATGAATTTTGTCCTTTGAGGTGAACACGGTGCAAATTGGGGCCTGTACTGGTTTCCGGTATACCGAGGGCATAAATGCGGCATCCGTTGCTTGCGCATCTACTAATTTGAGCTTCTACCAAAAACGCGAGGCCGACCTTAATGAAGTCCCAGTCAATGAGCCTCAGCCCACTCGGCTCTGACTTTTGTCAGCCTTTTTTCCAAGGCAGTAATGGAGCAGACCCAAGTAGGATGTAGCGAATAATGACTAACGGCAGCCAGACACCGGCAAGCAACGCCCAAAGATTATAGAGTTCACGATCAACCCAAAAGCGAGGGTCTGAGTAGCCGACGTTTAGCACCGCGAGTTTTGCCAGAACTGTTCTGGATTGGATTTCCGAAGAGCTGCCGTAGAATAAGTATTCCTCGCCGCCGAAGGTGGCGGATCCAACCCAGTCGGTACTGCTGCAGAAATCAGGCTCAAAATCACTGAAGCCCATAGTTGCAAAGAGCAGCCAATTATCACCGCGCTGCTCCTTGGCGTCCGAGCATGACATGGTCTTAACCTCTGGCTGCTCGAATATCTCAGTTTCCCAGATTGACCCGGTTGTCAGGACGGCAAGCGGCAGAGAGCCAAATAGGAAGCAAGCAAAGCCCACCCACGCCAAGACACTGCCAAGTCGCTGTTTAACCTTAATCACCCGTAGCCCCCTTACCAGCCTTAATGGGTGTGTCCAAAAAGATATTAGCATCTGCTCGGCAAAGTTTTATCGGGAGGCCTAGGCTCACTTAATAACACTGCAATTTCAGTGGGCTCCCCAACAATTTACGAGTCCCAACAGCCCCCCCACGCCTTCGCCACATTCGGGCAATCGAAACGCCTAAATGAGGTGCGGGAGTTAGGCCCAGAGTGCGGTACAAAGTGCGGTAAATTCACCCGAACCCAACCCACAACCAGACCGAAACCTAGTGTTTACAGGGGTTACAAAGGGGTCTAAAAAGGGAATGGAGCTGGCGAGAGGAATCGAACCCCCGACCGGCTGATTACAAATCAGCTGCTCTACCTACTGAGCTACGCCAGCCTTAAACGCGTTCCCCGGTCGGTTTCCCGACCCGGGGCGCAGATTGTGCTGATAGCAGCCCCTCGGGTCAAGTGGCAAAGGCCACTTCGCTACCTTGTGCACGTCTTAATAGTCCCTCAAGGACCAAATCAGGGCGTAAATCGCCGGCCAAACCCAGACCCGCTAACCCGACGGCCCCACCACCGGTAAAAATGACTTGGTGATCTGGGTATTGATCACAAACCTGTCGGATAGCGCCCAGTAATGCCACCGAGATGCCGGAGGCTACACACTCGGCTGTGCTCTGACCGGGTGTGACAGTGGCCTCGAGGCTGTCGGTGTAACGCACTTTACGGGTGCTCGACTGAAGCGCCACCTCCATTAAAGCTGGCCCGGGAAAAATATACCCTCCCAAGTGGCGCCCATCACTTGCTACCAAATCGCAAGTGACCGCACTCCCTACGTCAATGACCAGCAGTGGACCCGGTTTACACACTCTGGCGCCGAGCATGGCAAACCACCGATCGGCACCCATACGCGAGGGCTCTTTGTAACTGTTCAGCAGCCCGTCCTCACTCAACGCTGTGTCGCAGAGATGCACCCCAGAAAAGCCCACGGCTCGCAATTCAGACACCAAAGCTTGATCAAGCTGTTCACCCCTGACACTAGCAATCCAAACAGAGGTGGCGTCCTTAGTCTCGGCCCAAAGCACTTCAGCCAAAGCAGCGAAACTGCCGCTGTGTCGGTGGGAGTTAATCTGAACACCATCGAATACGGCCCACTTAGCCGCACTGTTACCCACGTCGATTAATAACTCGCTCATAAATCTTTGCTGCGCAACATTGACGCCTCTCCCGATTGAACTACCGTTAAACCTTCATTGGTAACGACCCGCAAAGCACCCGAGGGGTCTACACCCTCAGCTCGACCAGAAATGGAATGATTTCCTTGCTGGACAGTAATTTGATGGCCCGCCATCAGATCTCTGCGAGACCATGATTCCCGCCACTGGCCAAAAGCGCCAACCTGCCAGCTCGAGAGCAGCGGCACCAAAGCCCCAAGAAGCTGCCCCCCCACCTCATTACGAGTCAATGTGGCAGTCGTATGGGAGCCTAAGTCAGTCCAGGGCTGATCAATGTCGTTGTCATCACCCGGGTTTGCCATCGCGACGTTAAGCCCTACACCCACAACAATCGTCCAGTCCTGATTCGACGACTGCACAAGATCAATCAAAACACCCCCGCATTTTTGCCCCCCCAGATACAAGTCGTTAGGCCATTTAAGCTGCATTTTTAGCCCAAAATTGCGCTCTAAACCGTCGCCAATCGCACACCCCACTGCGAGGCTGAGCCCCGCTAATTCGAGGGGGTCGAGGCCTGTCCGCCAGCCCAGGGACAGATAAATATTACATCTAGGGGGGCTAACCCAGACGCGACCAAGCCTGCCACGGCCCGCCGTTTGTGTTTCTGCAAAAAGGGCCAGGCCATGAATATCCTCGGATAAAGCCCGACGCTTTAAAGCCGCATTGGTGGAATCTATCTCCTCTTCGACCTCAATACGCAGCCGACTAGCCTCTAAACCCGACACGTGTGCACGGATAGCGACATCAGATAGCCAACCGTTGCCTAAAACTTGAGGGGTATCGACCATCAAAACTCCACGTTGATATTGATCACTGACTCTAAGCCCAAGTCAGTCTAAGCTATACCCCATGCACAAGGCCAAATTACAAACCAGTAAAGCCCTAACGCCAACAGGTTCTGGTGAGAGGCATGGCGCAGTCAATTTGGGCTTTGGTCGAGTATCACGCCACTGCGCTACGGCCCTTGCAATTTTTGCCGGTTGCTTAGCCGTGGCGAACCTGTGGGTGGTGCCTCTGAGCGGAGCCAGCCTCTTAGAGGCGGGCCGTGGGGTGATTTTGTTACTTCTGGGTATAGGCTTAATGGGCACTGCAAGGCTTAGCTTGGTCTTAACATTGTTAGTTGCATCGGCGGGGCTGAATATTTTCACGGCTGCGAGCAGTATCTCTTCGGTGATGGCCATCATAGAGGTCTGCCTCATTACCACGGCGGCCTTCGCGCTGGTAACCCCCCGATAATGCGTACCCTTACTCGCCGTGGCTGATTTTTCACAACCACTCATCATTTTAGTTGCCCTGCTATGCGGTTTAACCAGCCGAGCGGTGGGCCTTCCTGCCCTAATAGGTTATCTCGCCGCCGGCTTTGTTCTTCATGAAATTGACATAGCTGCTGGTAGCTGGCTGGAAAAGCTGGCCGACCTGGGTATCACGCTACTGCTATTTAGTATTGGTCTCAAATTAGATGTTAAGGCACTCCTAAAGCCCAACGTGTGGGGTACAACACTTGTTCACATGGTGGTCTCTCAAGGCTTTCTACTGCTGCTGCTGATTGGACTCGCGCAAGCCTTCCCCGTACTGAATCTCTCAATGACAGGAGCTGCGGTTATTGCCTTCGCGCTCACCTTCTCCAGTACCGTATTTGTCATTCAAACCCTGCAGGAACGTGGAGAACTTCAATCGAGCCACGCCGTTCTCGCCATTGGCATATTAATTGTTCAAGATCTGGTGGCCGTGGGCTTCCTGGCCGTGACCGCAGGAAAGGTGCCCAGCGCCTATGCCCTAGGATTACTCATCATCATTCCAGCGAGACCACTCATCCTCAAGCTGCTGTCGGTAAGTGGCTACGGCGAATTACTGACGCTGCTGGGATTAGCACTGGCCATTGGTGCTGCTGAAATATCGGAGCTTGTGGGATTAAAAGGCGACCTTGGTGCTCTTTTAATGGGCGCAATGCTGGCGGGAGAACAAAAAACTAAAGCCCTCGCTGCAAACCTTATTCAACTCAAAGATCTGTTTCTGGTCGGTTTTTTCTTATCCATTGGCCTCGGGGGCTGGCCCCCTGCACTACTTGTTGGTGTAGCGGTTGCCTTAGGCCTAATTTCTGTGGCCAAACCGTTGCTCTACTTCTTCTTAATGACACGCTTGCACACCACACCCAGGTCTGCGGTTTTGGCTTCCAGTTCGCTGTCTAACCACAGTGAATTTGGGCTTATCGTTATCTCAGTCGCCGCAGGATTGGGGTGGGTCGCGCCCGTTTGGAGTTCCACGCTTTCGATTGCCCTCGCCATCAGTTTTTTACTGGCTGCACCGATGAGTAAGGCCTCCCACGGTTTTTACCGAAAACACCGTGATCAACTACTAGGCCATAGGTCAGTCCAGTTACTGGACACCTATGAACGCACCGATAACATCAACACCGTTATTTTGGGCATGGGGCGAGTGGGTACCGGCGCTTATGAAGCGCTAGCACCTCGCTTGGGTGAAGCCGTACTGGGCATTGAAGCCTCGGTCGACAAGGTCGCCCACCACCAACAGGAACAGCGTCGGGTTATTTGCGCCGATGCCTCAGACCCGGATTTTTGGGTACGAGTAAACCTTAAAGAAGTAGAGCTGATTATGCTTGCCCTCACTAATCACCCTGAAAATATTCTAGTAGCAGAACTCATTCGGTCCATGGGTTATTCCGGCGATATAGCCTCTGTGGTGCATCACGAAGAGCATTCAGCGCAACTCCACTCTTTAGGCATTTCAGCCTTCAATCTTTACGCTCAAGCGGGAGCCGGATTTGCCGCACACGCCAGCGACATCAGCGACTCGGGAGATCATTAATCAATGAGCGATTCAGTGGCTTTTCGTACTCAAATTAGCAGCCCGCTGGGGCCTTTGACCATTACGAGTAGCGCACACGCTATCGAGAGTGTCGGCTGGGATTTCGACGAAACTTTAATCGCGGGCACAACGACCCATTCCTGTCCGGTACTTGATGAATGCGCGAGGCAACTTCAGGCCTACTTTGATGGGCGACTGACCGCGTTTGATGTGCCAGTAGCACCTGCAGGCACGGCGTTTCAACAGCGCGTTTGGCAGCGATTGATGACTATTCCTTTTGGTCAGACTTTAAGTTACGGACAACTCGCTGAAACACTTCAACCCCCTACGGGCCCCAGAGCAATTGGAAATGCCGTGGGCCGCAATCCGGTTTCTCTCATACTGCCGTGTCACCGCATTGTCGGAAGCCGTGGTGACCTCACAGGGTTTGCCGGAGGCTTGGATCGCAAAGAATGGCTGCTCACCCACGAGGGAGCAATCTTGTGCTGAAGCCTCTAAGCATTATTTCAGGCATTAAGGTCAGGAATCATTTCATCCTTGGTGCGCTCAATGGCATCGCGTAACCTTAGCTTTTCTTTCTTAAGCCGCTGAATAAGCAGCTGGTTATGGTAGGGCTGTAACTGCAATTCAGAGATTTTCTGATCGAGCCCACGATGCTTTGACTGAAGCACCATCAGACGCATGGCTGGGGTCATCTCCTCATTTGCAGCATCGTTCTCGTTAGCCATTACCAAGGTCCCCTACAGCGTTGGACGCATGCGCATCGCGTGACTCTTTAAATAAATTATGCGCCCCCTCAAGCAAGGGCAGCCAGGGCAGCCCGGAAGGCGCTGCGGCGACAAAATAGTGTACCAAGAGTGTGTCACGTTTATTATAGGCCATGGGCAGGCCTTCCTCGGTTAACACCTGCCCCCCAGCAGCCCGGACCAAAGCGTCTCCAGCAGCAACATCCCACTCATAACAAGGCGAACTGCGTGGATAAATATCGGCCCGGCCATCCACCAGTGCAAAAAACTTTAGAGCACTGCCAGCATTAATACGCTCTACGGGCAAGCCTGAACCCTCCAACAGCTCGGTCAGCGCAGCAACACGCTGGGGGCTGTGCCGCTGACTAGCCGACATGCGAATACCTTTACCTGGCGTCACACTGGGGCTAAGTGCCGTGAGCTGCTCAAAATCATCACCGGTACAGCACCAAAGTCCAGACCCAGGCATGCCCAGGTAGCATTGGTGTTCGAGAGGCTGTGCGATGAATCCCAAGATTGGAACCTGATCAACGATCAAGGCAACGTTTACTGTGAACTCACCCGTACGACCCAAAAATTCTCGCGTTCCATCCAAGGGATCAACCATCCAGCAGATCCGCCAGTCATGGCGCTCGCGTATTTCTTCAGTAGTCGATTCCTCGGATAAGAAGGGCACGTCGGGCGTTAGCATTGCCAACCCATGGGCCAAGGTCGCATGAGCGCTGCGGTCAGCGGTTGTCACCGGGCTGCGGTCTGCCTTTCGGTCTACCGCTACGGATTCGGCGTCATGGTAGTACCCGACTAAGTCCACGGATGTTCGCGCCAATAGCGACAGTAAATTGGGGATCAAATCTGCGGGCAATGGGCGATAGCCAGAGGGCAACTTCGGGGGCAGAGGCATCACGTGTTTTAATATATCCATCGAGTGAAAGGGTAACATTGCCATGGCACTGAGTGTGCATACCGACAAATCTGTTCTGGGCGTGGATTGGTCAAAAATTGATACCGTGCTTCTCGATATGGACGGTACCTTACTGGATCTTCGCTTCGATACCGAGTTTTGGACTGAGATCGTTCCGGCCACCTATGCCCAAAACAAAGGAATCGACGTTGCGGCAGCAAAAGCCTTCCTCAACCCGATTCATGCAAGAGAAAGTGGGCATCTCAATTGGTACTGCCTGGATTTTTGGTCAAACATCGTTGAGTTCGATATTGCACAGCTCAAACAGCAGCACGCTGCCAACATCAGTTGGCGGCCCGAGGCCGAGCACTTTCTAAGGAGGTTGCGCGCCAGTCACTGTGAGGTTGTATTGGTCACTAACGCCCACCCAGATACCCTGCGTATAAAACTCGAGCAAGTTCGCCTTGAGCCCTGGCTGGATAAAGTCTTTACCTCACATAGCTTTGATGCGCCCAAAGAGTACCAAGAGTTTTGGCAAAAGCTGCAGGGTGCAAGCGCCTTTCAGCCACAACGCACCTTATTTATTGATGACTCCGAGTCAGTGCTCGCGTCGGCTGAGGCCTATGGGGTGGCGCATCTTATTACACTGCGCCAACCCGATAGCAGTCAGCCTCGGCGCACTCAAACACATTACCCAGCCGTGCTCCACTTTGATGAGCTATTTGAGGGGTTGCCCCATTTTGACGGATAAACAAACCAAAACCGCCAAGGTACGCGTCGATAAATGGCTTTGGGCGGCACGATTTTTTAAAACTCGCAGTCTCGCCAAAGCCGCCATCGAGGGCGGCAAAGTTCAACTTGATGGACAAAGAGTTAAAGTCAGTCGAGAAATAGCCATCGGCGATCGTCTGACAATACGCCAAGGCTGGGATGAAAAAGACATTACCATAAGAAGCCTCAGCGACCAGAGAGGCCCTGCGTCAAAGGCCCAAGCACTTTATGAAGAATCTGAAGAGAGTGTGGCCCGCCGCGAGCGAGAAACGCTACTGCGACGCGCTGCCGGTGGGCTAAATAGACCCGATCACCGTCCCGATAAACATCAACGGCGACAGATCAGCCGCTTGCGGCGCGATGGAGGGCCCAACCCCGAGGGTGATTAAGGTCTAAACGGCGACAACGTCACCGTATTACGGCCTCCTTCCTTACTGGAATAAAGAGCCTTGTCGGCCGCCTCGAGAAGTTGTTTAAACTCGGTGGTCATGGAGGGAATGCAGGCCACCACCCCCTGAGAAACGGTGACTATTGAACCCGAGGGCGAGGCTGAATGTTCAATTTCTAGAGCCATGATTCGGGTGCGTATTCGCTCACCCGCGACCAACGCATCGGCCTGATTCGCACCGGGGAGTAGCAACAAAAATTCCTCCCCCCCCATACGAATAGCCAATTCTCCGGCTCGCGCCGTTACAGAGCGCAAGACACCGGCAATGCGCTTGAGAACATCATCGCCCGATGGGTGGCCATAAGTGTCGTTGTAGGCTTTAAAGTGATCGACATCTATCATGATAACGGCGATAGCGCTGCCGCCACGTTGCGCGCGACTCACTTCCATATCGAAGGCTCTGTCAGCGCCCCGCCGATTGCGAAGCCCCGTCAATTCATCAAGCTTCGCAAGGTCTGCCAGTTGCTTCCTAGCTTCCTGAAGCTGGGTGTTCTTAGCGCGCAGTGTCTCAGAAAATCCAGCCATATCTTTGGCCATGGCCTCACGTTCGAGGCCCGATTCAACCATCTGACTAAAAGACCGGCTAATGCCGTAGCTCAAAATCGCCATAAGAATTGCTAGGCCCCAAAGTACCGCGGCAAATATCAGGTTAAAAGGCCTAGCATCAGCGGTCCATGCCAGCCAACAAGCCACGGGTATGAGCGAAGAACAAAGCCACACAAGGTAAAACTCTCGAACCACCGCGGTCGCAGCTACCGTAGCAACAGTAATAATCACCATGATCATGATGAGCGCGTAGAGCACCTCATTCGACAGGTATTCACCCATCCAGATGATTGTCGCAGACCATGCAAAACCGCCTACTGCTGCGGAAACCAGCAATTCCCTGAGCACCGGACCCACTGCGGTAATGTGGCGCTGGTTTTCTAACGCCTGACTCATGTGCAGCGACTGGATAAAAGATAAAATCAACATGCCGATGCCCCAGGCGGGGGTTGGCAACGGAACCGACTGGTACCACAGTAAAAACATCCCACCGCAAACACCCAGCATTTGGGTGCCTGCCAAAACATATCGTGTGGTTTGAAGCTGAAAACCCAGCTTGGCAGACAACGCATCGCCTTTGGAGATTTTTCTTTGGTATAGCATATCGCCTATCTTTTACTTAGCTGGTCAAAACTTTAGCGCAGGTCTGCACATTAATCTCAAATAAATGGCAGAATTAAGCCGTCAATAGTGTTTTTTTATGGCTATTCGGGCCTAATTGCACCATTAAAGGAGGCGTATGAAACAGCAGCTTATTTCCGAAGACGAGTCTATGCGCTTCTCATGGCTGCTCATACCCATACTTGCACTGCCGCTTGTCGTTGCCATTGTGACCTCTGTCGATGTGCCCCCCACGACCTCTGATACCTCCTGCGAAAGGGTCCGTATTTTTCTTGAGGAAACCGATCAAATTAGGGTCAGTAAAGATTCCTCCACTCTTATCCTAGGCGGTTCTGTTTTCTCTGAGTGGAAAATGCGCTCAGCGAAAAAACTGGCTCCTACCCAGCTGCGTGTAAAGGCCTCACCGCTCTTTACCCCCACTAATATCGCCAAGTGTTTTGAGCGGACAGTGGCGCACTATAGACCCGTTACCATGGTGCTATTTTTAGATGATAGCGACGGCTTGCGTAATGCGGAATCGACCTTTAATGCACTCGATGAAATCGATGCCCTACGCGCTTATTGGAGCGTGTCGCCAAGTTTCGTGGTCGTACCTCCTGCCATTACGCCTGCGCTAAAATCAGAAACTCAAGCGCTGAAAAATTTTGAAGGGCGCCTGGTAGCCTGGATGAAACATAGGGCTGGCACTACGATGCTGGACATTAATGCCCTACTGGCCAACGATCAGGGCGTAGTCAATCCTCTGCTATTTTGGCCAGACGGAAAAACCCTAGGCAAAGAAGGCTGCAAGCTGCTTCAAGGAAGCTTACTGGGTTATGCGGGCGTCAAAAGCCCCAACACTGAAATGCCTATAGATGGGTTATCATCCTGATATGACAACAACTTTCCCAACAGTAAAGCCAGTCACACCCCTGCTGGAGCAGATCAACTCCGATCTTGGGGTACTTAGAGCCTTAGGCGAAGACGACCTGCAAACACTGGCCAATGAAGTCCGCCAATATATGCTTTTCAGTGTCAGTCAGACCGGCGGCCACTTTGGTGCTGGTCTGGGCGTTGTAGAACTATCAATAGCATTGCATCACGTACTGAACACACCTGAAGATAGGATCGTTTGGGATGTGGGTCACCAAACCTATCCCCATAAAATCCTTACCGGACGAATGGAGCGACTCGCAACTATCCGGCAGGCGGAGGGGCTTTCCGGTTTTCCAAAACGCAATGAAAGCCACTTCGATACCTTTGGCGTAGGCCACAGTTCAACCAGCATTTCTGCCGCCATGGGCATGGCAATCGCCGCCAATCAGCAAGGATTAGATCGTAAAGTGGTAGCTGTTATTGGTGATGGTGCTATTACCGGAGGCATGGCCTTCGAAGCCCTCGCACACGCAGGGCACGTGCGACCCAATATGCTGGTCATACTTAACGATAATCAAATGTCTATTGGCCACAATACCGGGGGCTTGGCCAACTACTTCGCCAAAATTTGGGCAAGTCCCACCTATATTGCTTTGCGGGAGGGCTCAAAACGCATTCTTGAACATGTACGCACAGCATGGGATTTTGCGAAAAAGACTGAAGAACAAATGAAGAGTCTCGTGGCGCCGGGCATGCTATTCGAAGAGTTGGGCTTTAATTACGTCGGCCCTCTAGATGGCCACGATCTACCTCAGTTGGTGCAAACACTTGAGGCAATGATAGAACTCAAGGGACCCCAGTTACTCCATATCCGCACAGTAAAAGGCAAGGGCTTTAGCCCGGCAGAGAGTGACCCCGTTGGCTACCACGCCATTAACAAAATCGAAGCCAACCCAGACACCAGCGGTGTTAAGAAGCCTTCGCCCCCAAAGTATCAGGATGTATTCGGTCGTTGGTTGTGCGACACAGCGGCTACTGACAATCGCTTGATCGGAATCACCCCGGCCATGTGCGAGGGTTCGGGTATGGTGCATTTCTCACAGGAGTACCCGGATCGTTACCACGATGTTGCCATTGCCGAACAGCACGCCGTCACGCTTGCCGCCGGCATGGCCTGTGATGGCTTGAAACCTGTCGTGGCTATCTACTCCACTTTTTTGCAGCGCGCCTATGATCAGCTTATACACGATGTTGCTCTGCAAAATTTAGACGTTACCTTTGCTATTGATCGTGGAGGGCTGGTCGGACAAGACGGCGCGACCCACCATGGCGTTTACGATTTAAGCTATTTGCGCTGCATTCCCAATATGATCATCGCGTGTCCCTCTAATGAAAACGAGTGCCGCCAACTGCTCCACACGGCCTATCAACATCAAGGTCCTGCGGCGGTTCGCTATCCCCGCGGTGCAGGAACCGGCGCCCTAGTTGAGGAGGCAATGACTGCCCTGCCCATCGGGCAAGCTGTAACGCTAAGAACCGGACATAACGTCGCGATCCTCAATTTTGGTGTCTTATTGGAAGAGGCCGAAGCGGCGGCAAGAATTCTTAAAGCCACCCTTATCGATATGCGCTGGGCTAAACCCCTCGATGAAACTCTACTGCTGCAAGTTGCACAATCCCATGCGCGGTTGATCACCGTAGAGGAAAACGCCCTCGCAGGAGGCGCGGGCAGTGCCGTGGCGGAATTTTTATCAGGCGCCAATATTGATATCGAGATTCGTCATATCGCAATTCCAGATGCGTTTATTCATCACGGAAGTCAGACCGAGAATCGCAGGGCGGCAGGGCTTACCCGCGATGACATTGTTAAAGCTGGAACCTTGGCAGCAGCCTCGGCGGAAGCTCTAACAAAAATTGTTTAACCCGGGCTTTGTTAAGCCAACCGTGTTCATACCATAACCATCAGGAGTCATGCTTTGCCTAAAGCAGCCAATGAAAACGACACCTCGCCATCGCTTAAGGAGCAGATGGAAACTCTCGCCAACATTGTGGAGAAATTGGAAGACCCCGAGGTGTCCCTTGAAGACTCACTGACTTTTTACGAACAAGGTATGACCTTAGTGGCGACGGCAAGCAAGGTTCTTGATGCTGCTGAGCAGCGAGTTGCGATGGTGACAGAGGATGGTCAGGTCCAGCCTATCGATTCATGAGTGATGTGAACAAACTCGAGACCCCGATACATTGTGATGATCCGCGTCTGGCGGCTGCGTTGCAGTACGTGCTTGAAAATAGCGGGAAAAAGCTACGGGCTCGTTTAGTCATGGCAAGCTACCAGTTGCTTTGCGAAGGGGCAGAAGACGCCGCCGCCTCTGCAGCCACCGCCATAGAATGGCTACATACCTATTCACTGGTTCATGATGATCTTCCAGCAATGGATGACGATGCCCTGCGCCGCGGCAAGCCTACCGTCCATACGGTCTACGACGAGGCAACGGCCATACTTATCGGTGATGGGCTTCAAGCCGCAGCGTTTTCCTTAATCTCGGAAGACGAACAACTGCCTATGGGCACGCGTCTAAAACTGATCACACTGATAGCAAATGCCGTTGGGTTTCAGGGCATGGTAGGAGGCCAAGCCTTGGACATGGCGGCACAGGGTAAAGCGTCTACCTTCGATCAGCTCCGCCTGATCCATGAGCAGAAGACTGGCGCCCTCTTCAGAGCCGCAGTGCTCTCAGGTGCGGTTTGCGCCAATGCCACAGCGCAAGACATGCAGCGTCTCGATCAATTTTCGAGCACTATTGGCCTCGCCTTTCAGGTCGCTGACGACATACTAGACGTTACCGAAAATAGTGCCACACTCGGGAAAACTGCCGGCAAAGATGTGGCCGTAGAAAAGTCGACTTACGTGAGCTGTCTTGGCCTCGAAGGCGCTCAGAATGAAGCCGAGAAATTGTTGGCGGAGGCAATAACCTGTCTAAGCCCCTACGGTGACCGTGCACAACCCCTAGCCGATCTGGCTATCGCTATGGTTCGGCGCAAACATTAAGCGATTAAACCAGCAGGGGTAATACGAGCAAAGCAACCGACCCTGCCAATAAACCTGCGGCGACATCATCCAACATCACACCCCAGCCAGACTTCCAGTGAATATCGAAATAACTCACCGGCCAAGGCTTGGCCACGTCAAAAATCCTGAAGAGCAAGAAACCGACCAGCAGAAATTCGAAGCTTGTCACAGGGACGCCCAGCACGTAATAAGGCAGTGCCAGCGCTAAGAGCTGACCCAAGACTTCGTCGATAACGATGGCACCGTGGTCAACCTTGCCCCAAGCTTTTCCCGCCTGTTCTGCAGCCCATACCCCTAGAAATAGCAACATTAACCCCACGCCAGCAACGCCCCAGGCGGGAAGAGTCAAAAGCCAGACACAGCAAAAAGGTAGGGCTGCAAGACTCCCCACCGTTCCAGGTGCTCGGGGCGACAATCCCGCTCCCCACCAAGTCGCTAGCATCAGTGCTGGTGATCTAAGGACTTGGGCAACTGTGGGTACTTCGCTATTCATCTAAGCTCCAAAGTGGTCAAAACCCTTTCGCGCATTTGGCCGGTAATCACACTGCACCCCAGACCCCTCGTGAAATTCACCCACCTGTCTTAACTCCGGCGGTAACACGACGCCTGGAGGTACGGCCACGGCGAGCTCGTAATCGTCGCCGCCAGCCAACGCCCAGTCCACTTTCAGTGCCTGGTCGAAGCGCGACAATGCCGGTGATAAAGGCAATGCTGTACTGTCGATGGTGCAAGCGCAACCCGAGGCATCTGCTATATGTTCTGTATCGGCTAACAAACCATCTGAGATATCGATAGCGGCGTGGGCATGCTCACGGAGCCAAGGCACCCACTCCATACGCGCTGTCGGCTGATAAAATCGCGCCTCTAGAAACTCCTCATCCTCGAGGGGGACCTCAATGTCACGGGGTAGCTGACCCATAATCAATGCGAGCCCTGCAGCGGCATCCCCCAGTGTGTGTGTCACACAAAGTCGATCTCCGGGCTCCGCGCCCGAGCGCTTCATTGCGCAGCCGGTCGGCACACTGCCCATCACTGTAACGGTCACAGACAGGGGGCCGCGGGTCAAATCTCCACCCACCAACGGCAGAGCCAACGCCTCGACGCATCGCTCTACGCCCTGGCTGAAACTATGCAGCCAAAGCTCGTCGGGTTCGGGTAAGGTGAGTGCCAGCGTCATTGCCAGGGGATCAGCGGCCATCGCTGCCAAGTCGCTCGCAGCCGCCGCAATCGCACGTGTCGCCACGTACTCAGGCAGCGTTAGTTCTGGAAAGTGGGTGCCTTCAACAAGACTATCAGAAGACACAACTAGCTCTGAGTTGGGCGGGAGCGTCAGTACAGCGCCATCGTCCCCAACCCCCAAACTTACTTGCGAGCCCGCACCAAATAAACCAAGGTGGCGATAAATAAGCTCAAATTCACGACCCGCCATGACGGGCTACTCAGGCTTCAGCATCGATTTCAATCTGGCGATAACTTCGCGCGACTTTGTCGAGTACGCCGTTGATATATCGGTAACTGTCGGTAGCACCAAATTTCTTGGCAAGGGCCACAGATTCATTGATGACCACCTTGTAGGGCACATCAATGCGTTCTTTAAGTTCAAACGTGCCAAGTCGCAACAAAGCGCGTTCGATAGGATCTAGCTCATCAAGCGGCCGATCCAGTAACGCTTCAAAACTGCTGTCGAGATCGCCCGCCCCGTGTACAACACCGGTAAGCAGCGATCGATAGTATTCACCATCGACGTGGGAAAAATCGTTATCAATTCGGAACTCAGCTTCAATCTCTGCAAGGTTCGCCCGAGTCATAGACCACTGGTAGAGACCCTGAAGAGCAAAGTGTCGAGCACGCCGCCGCTGCGCCGCCAAGGCATTAACCGATGACATGACTTTAGGCTCCCAGGGCGATGCTCAGACTCACCATTTCTAAAGCACTCATAGCTGCCTCGGCGCCTTTATTCCCGGCCTTGGTTCCAGATCGCTCAACCGCCTGCTCAATAGAATCAACTGTCAGGACGCCAAACGCGATGGGCTTGCCCGTTTCCATTTGCACCTGAGCAAGTCCTTTAGTGCACTCTCCCGCCACATATTCAAAATGGGGCGTGCCACCACGGATAACAGCGCCGAGCGCAATGATGGCGTCACAGTCATCGCGTTGCGCCAATTTCTGACAGGCAATTGGAATTTCAAAAGCCCCGGGCACTCGCACGATATGCATTTGATCATCGCTGATGCCGTGACGACGCAATGTATCCAGAGCCCCCTCTAGCAGATGCTCAACGACGAAACTGTTCCAACGAGCCACGACTAATACGTAGCGCCCTGGGTTAGGTCCCAGCGTACCTTCGGTTGTTCGTATTCCCTGGCTGCTCATTCTATTCTCCTAAAGATTTCGTGCGTGTTTCTGTGGGCGCGACAAAATTCACCACTTCCAGTCCAAACCCGGCGAGGGCATTGTACTTCAGTGGCGCACCCAACAGTTCAATCTTTCCCACACCCAGATCGTGGAGAATCTGAGCACCCAAACCCACAGAGGCATAGCCGGCCTGAGATAAAACGTTGTCGGTAATCGGTAATCCCAACAGTCGATCAACACTGGCGAGCAACTCTTCAGCGGTCTCGGGCTTCGATATCAACACGAGAACTCCCCGCTCTGATGCCGCGATCTCGGATAAACTGGTATCAAAACGCCACGTAGCTTGTCCTTCAAGGCTGGTCCCCACCAAATCCCGCAGTGCTGAGGTCACATGTACTCGCACAATAGTCGTCGCATCACTTTGCAAATCGCCTCGGCTCAACGCCAAGTGGATTGATCCGTGATGAATTTCACGATAAACGGTCAACTCAAATTCACCGTGCAAGGTTTTGATCACGCCCTGTCGAACGCGCTCGATCGTGTGCTCCGTAGTGAGCCGATGGTCAATCAGTTCAGATACTCGTCCCACGGGCAGCTCATGGTGCGCGGCAAACCGCTCAAGCGCATCGCCTCTCGCCATGTTACCCGTTTCGTCCAAAACCTCAGTGAAAACAGCCGCAGGAAACAAACCGGCAAGCCTGGCTAAATCTGTGGTGGCTTCCGCTCGGTCAGCCCGAGTGAGCAGCCCTCCCTCCTCTGCCGCCACTGGGAAAATGTGCCCCGGCTGCACCAAGTCTGCCGCCGAGGTTTGGGGTGCCACCGCCACGCGAACTGTATGCGCACGATCCTTGGCTGAAATTCCGGTCTCAATACCCTCTGCGGCCTCGATAGAAAGCGTAAACGGTGCAGCATCGCCCTGCCCTTCAACCATCAAGGGTAAATGCAAATAGTCACAGCGTTCTCGAGTGAGCCCAAGACAAATCAGTCCCCGGGCCTGTCGCGCCATAAAAGTAATGTGACTTGCCTCGCAGAGCTCTGCGGCAATCGTCACGATGCCCGTGACACCACCGCTGCTGTCCTCAAGTAACAGCAACACCATCTGTCCATGGCGCAGGTCACTAATCAGACCCTCAGTATCGCGGTAAATGAGTGAATTAGTCATGAATAAACCCCGAAGCACGCAGCGTGTCCATTGTAAGGCCTGAGCTCTGAGACGCACTGTCTCCCTGTAGTAGTCGTTCTAAGTAACGCGCAATTACATCGACCTCAAGGTTGATGCGGGAGCCCTCTCGGTATTCTCCAAACACGGTCTCTTCAAAGGTTTGGGGGATGATATTGAGATCAAATTTCGATCCGTCGACAGAGTTGACCGTGAGGCTAGTACCGTCAACCGTAATGCTGCCCTTGTGCGCAATATAGCGCGCTAACTCCGGCGGTGCGGAAATAATGTAGCGCCAAGATCGGCCCTCCCTAGCCACCGATACAACGCTGCCTACCCCGTCGACATGGCCGCTCACAATGTGGCCTCCTAGGCGTGATGTGGGCGTTAGGGACTTTTCTAGATTGACATGATCACCCGGCTTGCGGTCTCCCAGTGTCGTCAAGTTCAAAGACTCAATAGAAACGTCTGCCCAATACCCGTCACCGGGCAATCCCGTAACCGTCAGACAAACCCCGCTCGTCGCAATGCTGTCACCCAGTTGCACATCACTTAGGTCCAGTTTCCCCGTAAGCACCCGCAATCTAAGGTCACCCCCTTGGGTTTCCATCGTTGCGATCTCGCCAACGGCCTGAATAATTCCTGTAAACACGTCTTTAGCTTCCCTTTAAAACAGCAGCAATGATACGCAGATCCGAGCCCAAGGGACTCACATCTTGATAAGCCAATTGGATGCCATCTTTCAACTCAGAAAAGGCAAGATCTGCAAGCGGTCGAGCGGAGCTTCCCAAAAGCATGGGCGCTTGGTAGATAAGCAACTCATCGACAAGTCCCGCTTTTAAAAATGCTGCCGCTAGCGAGGGACCGCTCTCAATTAAAATTTCATTAGCACCCTCTGACCCTAGGCTTTCCAATATATCCCTCAGATCGAGCCCGTCGCCCGTAACAGCTGCCGTTTTGTGCAGGGCACTGGTCGGGCCCTGCTTCCCCTCCGCCGTTACGACTAGGGTCGGAGCAGTAGATGACACAACCCGCGCATCACTGGGCGTGCGTGCATTGCTATCGAGCACCACGCGCATTGGCGGTCGGTGTAGCGCCCGAGCTAACTCGTCACCCCGTAAACCCAATTCGTCTGATCGAACGGTCAGTGCGCAGTCATCGGCCAGTACCGTACCGATGCCCGTAATGATCACTGAGCTGGCAGCGCGTTGACGCTGAACGTCCTGACGGGCCAATGCACCCGTAATCCACTGACTCTCGCCAGAAGCCATGGCCGTGCGTCCGTCTAAGGAACAGGCCAACTTGAGGCGTACACGGCCCCAACCTCGCTCCATGCGCAATAAAAATCCCGTCAACTCTTCCCTCGCAGCTTCGGAGCAGACGCCTTGGGTAACTGCAATACCCGCAGCCTTCAGCCGGTCATAGCCCTTTCCTGCAACACTGGGATTAGGATCTTCCAGCGCCCCCACGACGCGGCCGATCCCGGCTCGAATCAACGCCTCGACACAGGGACCGGTGTGCCCCTGATGGGCGCAGGGTTCAAGGGTCACGTAGGCTGTTGCGCCTTGAGGCGAAGCACAGGCCCCAAGCGCCATAATCTCGGCGTGGGCACCACCGACGGGCTGGGTAAATCCCTTCCCAAGTATTTTGTTATCCGACACGATGACACAACCCACATGTGGGTTAGGTGCCGCCCAAAAACGCCCTTTGCGCGCCTCTACAAGGGCCTGCTGCATAAACCCGGCGTCCTCTGGCAGTACCGAGGAGCTGCTCACGTTTCTGCGGGGGGTTCCGCCTCCAAACTCTCGATGGCGTCCCTAAATTCGGAAAGATCTTGAAAGCTACGATATACCGAGGCGAAACGCACGTAAGCCACTTGATCCATCGCTTTGAGGGCCTCCATCACGTGACTGCCCACCTCGTCCGACGGTAGCTCGCGTTCACCCGTGGCGCGCAATTGATGCTTGATCTGCGTTATCCATTTTTCGATCTCTTCAACCGATACCGGACGTTTTTCCAGCGCACGCAGAAACCCACCGCGCAGCTTTTGCTCATCAAAAGGCTCACGACTACCGTTTTGCTTAATAATGCGCGGCATAACCAATTCGGCAAGCTCATAGGTTGTAAAGCGCTCTTTGCAACCAAGACACTCGCGCCGACGGCGCACCTGACCACCATCAGCGACCAGGCGAGAATCAATCACCTTAGTTTCATCAATTGTGCAAAAAGGGCACTGCATAGCAGACCTCTAACGTCGATACACAGGTAAACGACCGCAAATCTCTAACACCTTCTGGCGAACCTCGGGAATCACTGTGTCCCCAGTGTCAGCTTCAAGCGCAGCCAACACGTCACAAATCCAATGGGTCAATGCGGCTGTGTCGGCTTCGGAGAAACCTCGGGTAGTGATCGCCGGAGTCCCCAAACGCAAGCCAGAGGTTACAAAAGGCGAGCGTGGATCATTGGGAACTGCATTTTTATTCACGGTGATGTAAGCATCACCTAGAGCCGCATCGGCATCTTTTCCGGTGTAAGACTTGCCAATCAAATCTAGCAGCATGAGGTGATTATCGGTACCACCAGAGACAATCTTGTGCCCACGCTCGATAAAGGTAGCCGCCATTGCCTGAGCGTTTTTAACGACCTGACGCTGATAATCAGCAAAGTCCGGCTCCATTGCCTCCTTGAAGGCAACCGCTTTAGCGGCGATTACGTGCATCAGCGGGCCACCCTGAGCTCCTGGAAAAACCGCACTATTTAGTTTTTTGTGCAGTGCCTCGTCGTCCTTCGCTAAAATAATACCGCTGCGAGGCCCACGGAGTGTTTTATGCGTCGTTGACGTCACAACGTCAGCATAGGGCATGGGTGAGGGGTAAACCCCCGCCGCAACGAGACCTGCGACATGGGCCATATCAACCAATAGCCAAGCCCCGACGCTGTCTGCAATTTCACGAAACTTAGACCAATCCATAATGCGGCTATAAGCAGAGAAACCGCCAATAATAAGTTTCGGCTTGTGTGCCTTAGCCAATTCCATCAGCGCATCGTAATCGATGAGACCGGTATCGTGATCAATGCCGTATTGCACCGCGTTATAAATTTTTCCTGAAAAATTGACCGATGCGCCGTGGGTAAGGTGGCCGCCGTCGGCCAAGCTCATTCCCATCACGGTATCGCCGGGCTCGAGCAAGGCGTGATACACCGCAATATTGGCACTGGATCCTGAGTGCGGTTGAACATTGGCATAGGCGGCGCCAAAGAGCGTTTTAGCCCGCTCGATCGCCAACTCCTCTGCTACATCAACAAACTCACAACCGCCGTAGTAACGCTTGCCGGGGTAGCCCTCTGCGTATTTATTGGTCAAAACCGAGCCCTGCGCCTCGAGCACACGGGGGCTGGCGTAATTTTCTGATGCAATCAGCTCGACGTGATCCTCCTGACGCTGCGTCTCTAGACCCATGGCCTTCCAAAGGTCTGGATCAAAAGCCTCGATGGACTGTACGTCGACATCTAGAAAATTCGAAGGCTGAGATGCCGCTTGATTCATGATTCATATCCTGATTTGACAGAGAAATAATGGGCGCCGAGAACGGCCGTTAAATGTCTTTGGAGCGAAAAGCTTACCGCTGGAGGTGATGTGCAGCCAAAGCCCCTCGCGCCCGATACCTATTCTAGCTCATCCTAAGGCACCCCATAAGTGGCAAGAAATAGAATGCGAAGGAGTACCTTTGATGATGTCGCTTCGGCTGAATTAAAACCTGCTTGCTGACTCCGGCACTGCTTTTATCTCAGGGCTTACTCGTTGCCCAGAGCGCTGACCGCGTGGCTCAGCCGTTCTCGGGATCACAGGTCAGGGGATAAACCTTAATCCAGTCAACCAACATGGTCGCTGGTAAATCCTGAATATACACTTCGCCGCCCAGGGTACCGCCAACGGCCAAGTTGAGTATTAGGTAAAACGGGAAGTGATCAAAGACCCAGGGATGGGGCAAAATATTGTCCGGCGTCATTGTGCTGTGCGTGCGCCCATCAACCTCCCAATGAATCCGCCCAGGGGCCCACTCGACCGCGAACTCATGCCAACCTTCATTCCAGGGGGCGGGCAGCCGCAAGGTTTCACTGTAGTGCACATTATTGGGCGGCAACGGCCCAAAATGAGCCGCACCTATGAGCCGGTTGGGCTCGTTACCGGTCCATTCCATAATGTCGATTTCCCCGGCAAGGGGCCATGGGCGCTCGCTCTGGGGCATCATCCAAAATGCGGGCCACAGACCCCGCCCATTGGGTAGGTTAATGCGTGCTTCAAAGCGCCCATACTGCTGACTAAAGAGGCCCTCGCTTACCAACTTACCCGACGTAATCCGGCCATCCTTTTCGGCCACCGTCATCGATAACACCCCGTCGACAACCCGAACCGCTTGATGCGCGTAATGCTGAACCTCGCTGTTACCCCAGCCGCATAAGCCGATATCACAGCCGTCACCTTCAACGGTACGCCATACCGTCGAGTCGAGTTCATTCTCGAAATTTTCAATAAGGGTTGGCTTGCAGTGCCGAGGATCTGCAGCCGCGTTTTGGCTAAGTGCTAATACCGTAACAGCACAAGCAAGCGTAAAACCGTAGCGACACAGCACATCACCACCAGGTGACGTAAAAGAATGCCAGTATACAAGTCACAACAACGGCCGCTGCATTAAAACCTGTCGATGTCGAAAAGTTCACACCCGAGGGTTCGATATATCCGGGCTGCGGTTGGGGTCTTGCCAAAGACCAGATCACAGCAATACCGACACACAATAGGAAAACGAGTCCCACGCGATCAATAAACGGCAGCGCAGGCAACAAAAGCTTCATACCCAAAGACAACACCGCCGATCCCACGGCAGCCAGCAAGGCTCCCGTTGCGGTTGTTTTGCCCCAGAACATACCCAATAAAAAGATGGCCACAATGCCAGGAGTGAAAAAGCCCGTGAACTCCTGAATGTACTGAAACGCCTGATCAAAATTGCCCAGTAGTGGCTGCGCAGCGGCCATCGCAATGGCCATTGCGACCAACGCTGTGGCACGGCCACTGAAGACTCGATTACGCTCCAACCACTCTTTCGAGACCATAGAAGGAAGCAGGTCAACGGTGAAAATCGTTGAAATACTGTTACACATTGACGCGAGTGA
>JAQXAF010000116.1 GCA_029253085.1 Luminiphilus sp.
CATTCTTCAGGCGCCGGCCATCGCCGTGCCCAAGTTGGCCATGCTCAATTTACACTCAGGGCTTTTACCCGACTACCAAGGTGTGATGTCTACGTTTAGGGCCCTTTGTCATCGCGAAACAACCATCGGAACCACCCTTCACACCATCGAAAATGCTGACATCGACAGGGGGCCTGTCATAGCCAAGTCACAAACCCCCGCGCAATTTGATCAGTCCTATTTGTGGAATGTCTTGAACTTATACCGCGAGGGCAGTCGAAACGTGATTGAGGCCATTACGCAACTCAAATCTGGGATACCACTCACCTCAAAACCCCAGCACGGCCGAGGCCGGTACTACACGTTCCCTACCGCCACAGAAATTGACGCCGCGCCGGTATCTTTATTCGCCCAAAGCGATACCGAGCACCTTGATCAATTTCTGAACGACTAACCGTTAGGCTCTCGATCCCTCATTTTACCCTGCGTAGACCTGCGCACCTGGTCCGGGCCGTCAGCCATGAGCGAGAACCTCGCTACAGTCATAACTTTCTAACTACTTATGGTGCAGCTAATCAATAAGGTGGGGGACTAGAGGTTTTCTAGAGACCTACGTCGTATATTCAGTAATTCAGGGGTTGTGGTCAGATTTAAATGGCTTATGCCAATCACATAGCCAAGTTCTGGTAGAACATGGCTAGCATTGTTAAAACTCAAAAATAGTGCCCAACCCAAGCGTGAAAGCCAAAATATTGCGCAAGTGGGATGGAAAACACTTAAAGAACCCAGCGTGCGGTCACCTTTTTAAGACTCGAGGGCACATGCAAAAAAACTATTTGGATACAAAAAATGAGCGACTTATGCTTTTATAACAACCTCTCGCTGGTGATAAGCCGACCGTTCTACCCCGGGCATCCTCGGGCAATCGACAAAGGTTAGTATGCCGATCATTCTAATATTTTTTCTTGCTTCTGGCTGGTCTGCTCTCGTCTACCAAGTCGTTTGGCAACGCGTATTGTTCCGTGTCTATGGCGTGGACATCCATGCTACGACTTACGTCGTCACGGCCTTTATGCTTGGTTTAGGGGTGGGTAGTCTGCTTGGTGGCGCCCTCTCTCGACGCTTTCCAACGCACTCCATATTTCTTTTTGGCGCGTTTGAGTTAGGGATTGGACTATTTGGTTTGTTGAGCATCAGCCTCTTTGAATGGGTCGCTCGTTTCACCGCAGGCACGAGCGACCTATTCGTCGCCTGCTTGTCCTTCTCGCTACTCTTACTACCCACCCTGATGATGGGCGCGACCCTACCTATCCTGACCGGTTATGCGTCGGAGCGCTCAAAAAATGTTGGCCGGTCTGTCTCACAACTTTATCTAGTTAATACTCTGGGCGCAGCATTAGGTGCGTGGAGCGCCGGACACTTTCTCCTGAGTGCACTGGGCCTCCGGGGCAGCAGCGTAGTCGCCGCGGTCGTCAACTTAAGCTTAGCGATTATCGTTCTCCTAGTTTGGCGGCGCATCCCGCTGCCAAGCAACGCCCAAGAAGCCCAAGCTAGGAGTGCCGGCGCATGAATCGCAGCCTAGCCCTTGCGCTATCAGGCCTAAGCGGCTTTATCGCGCTCTCCTACGAAATACTCTGGTTCCGGACCTATGGATTTCTGACTGAAGGAAGCCCACAGGCCTTCTCGGACCTCATGGCGGCATACCTCTTTGGTCTCACTGGGGGTGCCTTCCTGTCCTATTGGCTTTCTCGAGAGGACACTGCGTTTCAGACTTCGACGCTTAGCACCGGCAGCTCCCGCGGTCTGAGCTCGGCTTACGAGCCTGTCGAAATTACGGCAGAGGATCAGACCAAAGGGCGTTTTCGTCGGCAAGTCATGATCCTCGGGGTCTTCATTATCGGCGCTAATCTCACCGGCTTTCTTACTCTTCCAGCCATCGCAGAAGGCGCCCATCAATATAATATTGACGAGGAATGGGCCTTACCTTTCTTCGCTGTCGTCGCGGCATTACTAGGAACCACCTTCCCATTGATTGCACATTTTGCTATCCCGCCAAATCGCGCCACCGGACAAAGCCTCTCACACCTCTATGCGGCGAATATCACGGGGTCTACAGCGGGTAGCCTGGTCACCGGGCTCATTGCCCTCGACCACCTTTCCCTCCAGACATGCTCAGTCGTCTTGGCATTGGGGGGGCTGCTGTTGGGTGGCGCTCTTATCTACTCGAGTCGCACGAACTTCAGCGATCGTATGATAACGGCCGCCATGGTGATGCTTCTGGGGTTGCATATGATCTTGCAGTCGCCACCACTCTTCGATCGCGTTTACGAAAAACTGCTTTATGGCGACGGGCTTTCTGAGGGCAAAAAATTTCAAAGCATCATAGAAAGAGCCGCCGGCGTGGTAACCGTTAGTCCCAGTGGAACCGTCTACGGCGGCGGGTCCTATGACGGATATTTCAACACCAACCCCGACCCCAGATTTGATGACAACAGATCGCTGCGAGCGTACCTCGTTCCGTCGATTCATCCGACGCCTCGTGAAATATTGATGATAGGCCTGGGAAGCGCGAGCTGGCTACAAATCCTCGCAGAGCACCCCACGGTAGAGCGAGTTGTTGTTGTTGAGATAAATCCTGCGTACGTCGAGGCCGCTCGAAACTCCGCGATTGTCGCTTCTTCAATTGACCATCCTAAGGTTGAAATTGTCATCGGTGATGGGCGTCGCTATCTCAACGCTCATCAGGATAAATTCGATGTCATTATTAATAATACAATTGCGTACTGGCGCTCTCATGCCACCAACCTGCTAAGCCGCGATTACCTAGAGCTGACGAAACGTCACCTCAAGCCAAGGGGTATTGTGTATTGGAACAGCACTAAGTCAATCGCCGCTCAAAAGACAGGCGCCGTTGTCTTTCCGTATCTAATACGTTTTCAAAATATGCTGATTGGGAGCAACGAACCGATCAACGTAAACAAGGCGCACTGGATTCAGGATCTCATTGCCTGGAAGATAAACGGGCAATTTGTTCTACCGAGAAATGCCGCATTTAAGATCGCCCAAGACGTCGTAGCGGAGTCACCTTGGAAGGGCGAACCCCCTTGGGAGTCTCGCGAGCAGATTTTAGAGCGCCTAAAGGACGTGCCTGTCATCACCGACGACAACATGATTACTGAGTGGTCGCTTAAAGACACCTTTCCCTGACAGCATCTGCTCACTCCCCATCCGCGCAACATAGCGCATGGGCGTTGACCGGTCAGGCTATCGGTCATAGTGCGCTCTTACGAAGCCCGAGTCTAATACGGCTCTATCGTTAGAGGCGCTCGTTGGTTTTCCTAGCCTTTAAAAAGAGGCTTCAAATATCAGAGCGCTTTTTGTTCATCGGTGGTTACCAAATTTGAGTTCAATCGCCATGAAGCCTGCCCTCATTCGCAAGAGAGGCATCGAACAACAAGTTTGCCTGTGTAAAAGATTAACCGTTAAGCGCCCTAGCGGTCATTTTACCCAGCTGAGACATGTGCACCTCATCGGGGCCATCGGCAATTCGGGAAAACCTCGCCAAGGTAAACACTTCAGGAATCAGGGTGTCCTGACAAACCCCCATACCGCCATA
>JAQXAF010000007.1 GCA_029253085.1 Luminiphilus sp.
CCTAAAGCCTGTCGCAGCCAATCCACCATCACCTGCTCCATCTCCGTGGCTGCAGGAGATGTTTGCCAAAGCATGCACTGCGCCGCAATGGTAGAAACCAACATTTCCGCCAACATTGAGGGTGGTGCGGCATTTGCTGGGAAATAGGCGAAAAATCGTGGGTGCTGCCAATGCGTCATCCCCGGCATAACGATGCGCTCAAAGTCGCCCATGATGGTTGTCATGTCTTCGCTGGTTTCGGGGGGAGACGCCGACAGCTGTGCCTTGATAGCCCCGGGTGCTGTTTGAGCACGCACCGGTAGAGCCCGTATGTTCTGATGATAATCAGAGGCCCATTCAGAAATTTTTCTGCCCCACTCGGCAAACTCATCCCACTGCACGACAACGATCTCCTGAAAGATTTAGCCCATCAACTTACTATCAAACACCATAACTTGCCTGCACCGTAATGGCTCCATTTCTGTCGTAAAGCCCTTCCCATTATTTTTTTCTCAGGACTGGCCTACAACCCCTGGCCACAACCCTGCGCCACCCCAGCCCATCGAGATGCGTATTTGCTGATACGTACCGTCGACGATGCTTTAACGGGTAGGACTAAAGAGATAATGAAGTCAGTTTTCCAGCAACTCGAACCGATTTTTCTCGAGATTTTTTTGCACATTTTCCGGGGTAAACACCCGCCCGTTCATCACGATATAACAACCATTAGGTAAGGTTTGTACCGCAGCAACCGACCCACCAATATTAAAAACAGCGTCGTTGTGTGCAAAGGCGGCGGGCTGCAAAGCTCCTGTCAAAACAATCGTTTTATCTTGAATGGCCGAAAGGGCACTGGCTGTTGCGATCATACCGTCGGTTCCGTGGGTAATGAGCACGCGGTTGCAAGAGGAGGCGCTAACGCGCTCGACAATGTAGCCTCGATCTTCGTCAGTCATATCGAGGCTATCGACCTTCATCAGCTCCTCAACTACGAACTCAAAACCCACCCCCATACTGTCAAGGAGAGGGCCGACAATGGCATCACCTATTTCATAATCGCTTTTTTTATCGAAATAAATTTTGTCGATCGTACCGCCCGTGGTGAATACCGCGAGTTCCATAGTTAACCACTCCACACATAGGGCACTGATTTACCCAAAGTCATATCAACCCAGAGTTATCGGGCGATAAATTTTGCCGCAAACGTTCCAAAATTATCCAGCAAGCTCTCAACATGAACTATTAGCCTTTCCTTAGCCCTGTACTTTTCTGCCCCACCAGATGATCACAGGTAGCATGAGGGTTGTCGGTAAAATCCATCCTAACCAAGGTGGCGTCATGCTGACGTTAACCACTAAGACCGCGGTCACAACGGCGATAGTGCCGCCCAACATGTTAGTGAGATGCTTGGCGATTCGAACTTTACCCGTTGCAGCGCGATCCCGATGAGATTTTGTATCGGCTAAACCCAACACAATGGCGATAAAACCAAAAACATTTAGGGTCACGGATGTGCTGGTGAATTGCGGGTAATCCTTGAACGCGAGCAATACCATCAAAAGACCCGATAACCCCATGATAATAACCGCCAGCCAGTCTATCCAGCGAGGCTCGCCAGTTCGATTTCTAGCAAAACGCCAACCCGAAAAAGCGAGGTAGAAAGAGAACAGTGCCACAAGAAACAAAAACGTGTTCGACGTTAGTACAGCCATAATCACAGCCGTCAAAAAAATCACAACCATGGAATAAAAAAAAGTGCTGCCGGCCCACTTATGAGATTGGCCGCCTTTTTTGACCGCCATTGCAGCACCCGCAGAAACTAAGGCAAGTGACCCTGCGACAATATGCAACGCGAGCAAACCGTTCATCTCGTATCCTCAGGGAAACCCTCCCAACACTTAATCTGACCTACTTACCCGTCAAGAGAGCAACACCCGCTGACAGGCCTTCACCCGTTGATTGTTACTCCAGCGCCTTGGCCGGCACTACAGCAGCGCTGGCAATTCCATAATATCAAGTTGACGCCTGCGTACGCCCTGAGCCGTCGTCGGAACTTTGTTGATAACCTGAGTATTTTGTAACACAGGATCAAAGGCTGGCCATGGAGGTACTTGATCGCCATTAGGATTCCCTGAACGCGCAAAGTTGACCCAATAGCGCATCATATGTTGCGAGACCTTGCGGTCACCATCAGTCCAGTCAATGCCAACTTTATCCGTGTTACCGAACACCAAGGCGAGATCACCCGAATGGTAAGCACCGCCGCTACGCGGCCCACCCGGCAAACTTAATTCGGGAGGCTCGGACATGTACAAATGAAAGGCCGGGGGAACATGATCCATGAAATAGAAAAACGTCGGCTGGCCAACGGCATGCTGATAGCCCGCCCAACGGCGCATGCCAAAGGCCATAAAGTAGTCCGTAGCAACAGCGTGTTGGATCTCTCCCGGAGTCAAGCTAGGCTGAGAGTAAAGCGGTTTTAATCCCAGACCGTTATCACCCCAAAGCCGCGTTAAAAACCGGTCTAACCCCTCATCGGTCAGGGCTGCATCAACCGGAAATAACTCCTCCCCTTCATTGGCAAGAAAACCCAAAAGCAGGGGCACTTTCGCCTGCCGCCCGGCCTTAAACGTCGCATCTGGCACCTCGGGCAGTACCCAGCCATCGACGGTAATGCGACTGGCGTCTGCCCATTGAGTGAACTCTGAAGCCGCCAATATCGTTTCGGGTGCTAGTTGCCGCAAAGCCACCAGGGTGGTCGCATCCAAAGTTTTGGCTAGTGTGCGGCCTCGCTCGTAACCATTGGCATCTTGCTCTGGGATTGTATTGACGCAGGCTGCTGATTGACCGATCGCTTTACTAAATAGTCCTTCGGCTAAGGGCGACGCCATCAGCGCACAAACACTTTGTGACCCCGCTGATTGCCCAAAAATAGTGACGTTATTAGGATCGCCTCCCAATGCTGCAGCATTGTTTTGCACCCATTTCAGAGCTGCAATCTTGTCCAATAGTCCGTAGTTTCCTGCGCTGCCGTACATCGATTCACTGGCTAAAAGTGGGTGTGCGAGAAAGCCGAAAGGCCCCAGCCGATAATTGATGGTTATTAATACGACACCTTGTCCGGCCAACTCGGATCCGTCGAAAATCGGCGAATGACCCTGCCCGCTGGTGTGAGCTCCGCCATGAAACCACACCATAACTGGCTGTTGTTTTGTGGTATCCGAGGTCCAAACGTTGAGGTACAGACAGTCTTCAGACACCGCAAAGGCTTCTCTGCGCCAGACAAAGTTCGAGGTGTGCTGTGGCTGGTAGCAACTATCAGAAAAAGTATCGGCTTTACGTACACCTTGCCAAGAGCCCGGGGCAAGGGGTGGCTGCCAGCGTAAATCACCTACTGGGGGCTGAGCATAGGGCAGACCTCGAAAAACTGTGATCACAGCCCCCGAAGCCGGCGTAAAGGGCGACGCGACGCCTTCCACAACACCCTGCTCAATAGTCACGGTTTGTGTTGACGACAACACCTGGGCCGGCTCTATTGCAGATCCGCAACCCATAAGCAGCAGCAGGTAAAACATTCCGAAGATTCTGTGCATGCCCTGCCTCCAATGGGTCGTGTTTATCACTCGCTGCCTCTCTCTGATCGCAGTGATGCTATGAAATTGCATCAACATACCGGTGCCATTTAAAACAACCTGCTGATGACTTTGCTAGCCCAGCAAGAAAACCTCATCACAATTCAAGCGGTCACGTTTCGGCCACAGCAATTATCCAAAGCATGCCCGCCAGCGCGCCTCAAGCGCTACCGCGCCTAATTGGTTCAGCGTTGTTATATTTTGATCGGAAATCAACGTCGCCTCCGCAGACGACTCAACGGCGCGATCAACGCTAGACTCTCGCAGTATGTGCACCATGGGGTAAGGCGAGCGATTCGTGTAATTCTCAGCGTCATCGACGGCAGTCCCGGCAAATTGATAGTGCGGGTGAAAACCCACCAATTGATAAATGCCCACCCTATCCATTAACTCAAGCAACCTCTGAATGACATCTTGAAAGTCATTAAAATCTCTAAAATCTGGAAGTGCTGATGGCAGTATCAAGAAGCTGGTTTCAATATTTTGATCGTCATCAAGAACCCTAATTGCATCCGACAACGCCTGTAGGATGCCCTCCTGATCGCAGCCCCCATAAACGCGAAAATCAATGGTATTACGCATAACTTCGCGTTTCGCAAACGGGCACAGATTAAGTTCAACAACAAACGTCTGCATCCACTGCTGTGTAATGTCGATCGGTGCTTTTATTGGCTCATCCCCTCGCTGATATCAATGCTATGGTGGTGCCCCAGTGAGCAACCGCCTTGTTTTGTGCACGGAGGTACAATAACAGGGGTTTCAACTGCCACACTAGATTATCAACGACAGAAGTGTAGAGCCCCATCA
>JAQXAF010000025.1 GCA_029253085.1 Luminiphilus sp.
AAGATTCGATTCGTCAGCGACATTTACATTTCCTCACAAGGACCATCGGTCCAGCTATCAACCACAATATCGGCGCAGGCATTGCACCCCGACGGGTAGGTTGCTGTGCCTCCCGACACTAAAGTGGCACAAACCGGGCGATACTCCATGGTGCAGACCATGGGCCGCGGGTCGCGACACTGGGTGCTTACGAGATCTCCCACTTCAGAAACATTTTTAGAGTCATTGTTTTTTGACACCCCAGTACCCGATATCGGCGCGCAGCTCACTAGGGCACTCATCAAAAACAGGGGCAATACAACACGCGTCATGACTCTTTTCCCTTAAACAACCGGATTAAACAGCGTCTTCTGGACACCCATCCTATGATAATAATCAGGCGGCAAATTAGATGCACGCCGTTAATTCCAGCACTTATCACCCTACCACGGGGCCTGTCCGTGACGACTGAGAGCACCGAGTGAAACCTTGCTAAACCCTCAAACGCCCTGTAACAAGTGGTCCCGCTGTGCCACGAGCTCAGCCTGCTGTTCGGCTATTTCGGCTGCCGGTGGCGGCGAGTGCCAGATTGTCATGGCATCGGATAGGCGCCTTTGACAGGCCAGCGAGGCTTTAGGTAGCTGTTCTGCCAACCCACGCATATCCTCCATTCGACCCCAGCAATTTAAAACAACATCACAGCCAGCTTCCAAAGATTGTCGACCCAATGTTGGAATGGGGCCGTCGAGTGCCTTCATATCGAGGTCATCGGTCATCAGCAGCCCGTCAAAACCGATCTGCCCGCGAATCACGTCGTCAATAACACGTCGCGATAACGTGGCACACTGCTGCGCGTCCCAGGCGTCATAAACGATGTGAGCGGTCATCGCCATCGGCGCGTGTGACAAGGCCTTAAACGGGGCGATATCACGATTCAACGCGTCAATCGACGCCGTCACCTTGGGCAGCGCCTCATGACTATCGGCAAGGGCGCGACCGTGTCCGGGAATATGTTTTATCACACCCACAACACCTGCCAGTGCAAATCCCTCGAGCAGCGCCGCACCAAGCTCAGCAACAACCTCGGGCTCAGCGCCAAAAGCACGATCGCCAATGATGTTATGGGCACCGGCTGCGGGCACATCGAGTACCGGCGCACAGTTTACGGAAATCCCTAAGGCGACAAGATCAAGGGCCAAAGCCTGATAATTGCACACCGCCGCTGCTCTTCCCCGCTCGGGGCACTTTGCGTAGGCATGGGCAAAGTCCAAAGCGGGGGGCCAGGCTTGCCAATGAGGCGGTACAAGCCTAGCGACCCGTCCGCCTTCCTGATCAATGAGAATGGGTAAATCTTCCCGTCCTGTCAGAGTTTTTAGCGAATTTGTTAGTAATTTAACCTGCCTAGGGCTTTCGATATTGCGCGCAAATAAAATAAAGCCCAGAGGGTCTACACCCCGAATAAGGTGCTCCTCTTCAGGGGTAAGTATGAGGCCCGACAAACCAAAAATGGCCGGCAGCATTAGCGGTAAACCCTCGCCAAATTGCCGGCGTAGTCAGGGTAAATATAGAGCAATGAGCACGCGCCTAAACGAGCCCACAGGCACTCTACCCCCGCAACTAACGGGATAGACTCACCGCCCATATGGGGCAGAAACCAACAACCCCAGTCCCTGTTCATGAATTGGCCTGTAAAACAAACACCCAATCAGACCGCCGTAAAAAGGTGATATTTTTTCTTGCCCAAACGCACAATCCAGTACTGCTTATGAAGCGCGTTGTCAGAGCGAAAACAGGTTGCCGTATCAATAGGAGGCTCCCCTTCAACCGGGACTCCATTAATAAAGACCGCTTTGTTTTTCAGGGCATCTTTGACCTGCTTGCCCGACGTCACCATACCAACATCACTCAATAATTGCGTGAGTGTAGGCGCCATCTCCCCAGCCTTGAGCGCAGTTGTGGGTAAACCATCGAGGGCTAGTTGCTCCAGGTCATCGGCACCCAGTGTATAGGCCGCCCCCACAAATAACGCCTGGGTAATACGCTGGGCCGCCGCCAGCCCCTCTTCGCCATGCACGAGTTTGGTGACCTCGTCCGCCAATATCTGTTGACCCTGAGGCCGCCCTTCTCGAGTGGCATCAGCCGCTTCAATAGCCGCAATGTCCTCGACGGACAAAAAGGTGAAATAGCGTAAAAATTTATAAACATCTGTGTCCGATGTATTGAGCCAAAACTGGTAGAAACTGTAGGGCGACGTTTTGTGTGCATCTAACCAAATGGTGCCGCTCTCGGTTTTACCAAACTTGGTGCCGTCAGCTTTTTCTACCAGCGGCATCGTCAGACCGAAGGCCTGCCCGCCATGTAACCGCCGCGTCAGATCAATTCCGCCTGTAATATTGCCCCACTGATCAGAGCCGCCAATCTGCAAACCACACTGGTGTTGTCGATACAGCTCGGAAAAATCATAGGATTGGAGAATCATGTAGGTAAACTCAGTAAAGCTTATCCCCGAACCTTCACGCTCGATTCGCTGTTTTACTGATTCTTTTTGAATCATATTATTAATTGAAAAATATTTACCCACGTCTCGAAGAAATGTGAGGACATCCATCCCGGCGGTCCAATCGAGGTTATTCACCACCTTGGCACTATTTTTACCGGAAAAATCGATAAACTGACTGACCTGCTTCTGCAACTTACTGACCCAGTTTGCGACCACATCGGGAGTATTCAGGT
>JAQXAF010000033.1 GCA_029253085.1 Luminiphilus sp.
AAGAGCAGTGCGTAATCGGCCAGCATGTGCAGCTCCCGCAGCCATGGCGTTTACGAATAGTACATTTTAAACAAAACCGAGCGCTACAGTAATGATTTGACGTTATATGCTTAAGACTTTCCGTCCTCGACCATCGCGCTGACACTGTCGGGGTCTACCCGCTGCAGCAGTGGCTTGAAGTCGTCTAATTCATGTCCTAACAGCGGATTCTCAAGGAGATGCCAGTCTAGACTGATCTTGAGAAACGCCTCAGACCGCTCTGCCATAACCGGCAGTACAGGCTTAAGGTAAGTGATCAGCGCGCGGAAAAGATTAATTCCTACGGAGCACACGGCCTGAACCTCGCTTTCTTTGCCGGGCTCTTTAGCGAGCACCCAAGGCTTTTTATCATCAATATACTGGTTGGCTTGATCGGCCAGGGCGATTATTTCCCGCATGGCGCGGCTAAACTCACGGGCTTCATACAACGCGGCTATATCGTCCCCAGCGGCAATGAAACCCTTCACAAGGGCGGGCTCTGCACAATGATCGCTCAGGGTATTGGCGAATTTTTTGCGTAAAAATCCTGCGCATCGGCTGGCGATATTAACCACTTTACCGACGAGGTCAGAGTTGACGCGTTTCACGAAGTCATCGAGATTCAGATCAAAGTCATCAACGCCCGCCCCTAGCTTGGCAGCAAAATAGTAGCGCAGGTACTCGGGGTCAAGGTGCTTCAAATACGCACTGGCGTGTATGAAGGTTCCTCGACTTTTCGACATCTTGGTGCCATCGACCGTCAGAAACCCGTGGGCGTAAATAGCGGTAGGGAGGCGCAGTCCTGCAGCTTGAAGCATTGCCGGCCAAAAAAGACCGTGGAAGTTAATGATGTCCTTGCCGATAAAGTGATAAAGCTCAGTGTTATGTCCGAGTTGCCACCATTGATCAAAGTCTTCGTTTTCTCTTTGGCAGTAGTCTAGGCAGCTGGCAATGTAGCCAATGGGGGCATCAAGCCAGACGTAAAAATATTTCCCGGGATGCCCAGGAATTTCAAAGCCAAAGTAGGGCGCGTCACGACTGATATCCCAGTCTTGCAAGCCTGCGTCGATCCATTCACTCAATTTGTTGCGGATGGCGGGTTGTAGGCTGCCACTAGCGGTCCAGTCTTCAAGAAGCTCTTGGAAATGAGATAGCTGGAAAAAAAGATGTTCCGACGACTTCTCGATGGGCACAGCCCCTGATAGCGCCGAAACTGGGTCGATTAAGTCCGTCGGGCTATAAGTGGCCCCACAGGCCTCACAATTGTCGCCATATTGTTCAGGCGCTTTGCAGCGCGGGCAGGTTCCTTTGATAAAACGATCGGCTAGGAACAGTCCTTTCTCCGGATCAAAGGCTTGTGTGATCTCACGGCTACCAATATGACCCTGAGCCTCTAATCGACTGAAAATTTCATTAGACCATTTTTGATTTTCAGGAGAGTGGGTAGATGCATAGTTGTCAAAATCGATGAGAAATCCGGTTGAATCCTCAAGATGGTTCAGTCTGACCGCCTCAATATGCGCCTCGGGGGAGGTTTCGGATTTTTCTGCCGCGAGCATAATGGCGGTGCCATGAGCGTCATCGGCACATACATACAAACAGTGGTGTCCCCGGGAGCGCTGGAATCTGACCCAAATATCGGTCTGCACCTGCTCCAGTATGTGTCCAAGGTGCAACGGTGCATTGGCATAGGGTAGCGCTGATGTGACGAGTATATTCCGCGTTGCAGAAGTCATACGGGGCAAGAGCCTGACAAAGAAGTTGCGGAAGTTTACCGGAACGCCGTCACTGTTTCATGCTGAGTTGAGCCAGTTGGGTATACTTACGTTTTTTTTCAATCCAGTCGAAAAGGTGGGCAGCCGCAGAATGCAAACACAACCCAAACATATCGTCGCCATTGCCTCTGGAAAAGGAGGGGTGGGAAAGTCTACGGTCACCATGAATCTCGCTTTTGCCCTGCAGCAGCAAGGTCTGTCGGTCGGTCTTCTGGATGCTGACATCTACGGGCCCAGTCAACGACGCATGTTGGGAGTAAACCCTGAAATTACGCCCGAGCAGGAGGGTGAAAAGTGGCTTCACCCGGTTTCTGTTGGCGGCATCAAAGCGATGTCTATGGCGTTTTTGACCGATGAGACAACCGCGATGGTTTGGCGAGGCCCCATGGCGAGCGGCGCGTTGGTGCAAATGCTGGAACAAACTTTGTGGGGGGAGCTGGATATTTTGTTGGTGGATATGCCTCCGGGTACCGGAGATATCCAGCTCACACTGGCGCAAAAAGCCACCTTAGCGGGCGCTGTTATCGTGACCACACCGCAGGATATTGCGCTTATCGATGCCAAGAAAGGCATTGAAATGTTTCGCAAGGTGGATATTCCTGTGTTGGGTATTATCGAAAATATGGCGACCCACGTATGCACTCAGTGCGGGCATGAAGAACCCATCTTTGGCCGTGGCGGTGGCGAGCAGATGGCCGATCAATACGAGGTTGATGTGCTAGCGAGTCTTCCCTTATCAAAGATTGTTAGGGAAACTGCTGATGCCGGTGTCGCAATGTTAAATGAGGCACCCGAGGATCCGGCATCTCGCGGCTTTCAACAGGCAGCTTCTGCGTTGTGGCGAAGCTTGTGTGCTGCTCAACCTAATGCTGGGCCCGTCATTACCATGGGCGACGACTGAATCTAGAGCTGGAGTACTAACTTTGACAATTAAATCTGACCGCTGGATCCGTGAAATGGCTGAAACTAAGGGCATGATTGAGCCTTTTGTATCTGGCCAAGTTCGACAAAAAGGCGATGAAAAGCTCATTTCTTATGGAACGTCAAGCTACGGATACGACGTGCGCTGCAGTCGAGAGTTTAAAGTTTTTACCAATATCAACTCGGCGACGGTAGACCCCAAAAATTTTGACGAAGGTAGCTTCGTTCACGTTGAAAGTGATGTTTGTGTCATTCCGCCAAACTCATTTGCTCTTGCTGCTACCGTTGAGTATTTCCGGATACCGCGCAATGTTTTAACGGTATGCCTCGGTAAAAGTACGTATGCCCGGTGTGGCATTATCGTCAATGTGACGCCCCTAGAACCTGAGTGGGAGGGGCATGTGACCCTCGAGTTTTCAAATACCACCACGCTCCCCGCAAAAATTTATGCAAACGAGGGCGTGGCTCAAATGCTATTTTTTGAATCCGATGAGGTCTGTGAGACGAGTTATGCAGATCGAGGGGGTAAGTATCAGGGACAGCGGGGTGTGACGCTGCCTAGAGCTTAATGGCTGCCTTTTTGGGGCGCGATAGTGAGCGACTCCAAAGAGATTTCAATCGTTGAGTCATCTTCTATGTGTTGGGTACGCACCATTAGGTAGTCGAGTGAAGGCGCGATCCAGACTGCCGAGCGCCGGGTCGCCGTGGGTGGTCGCAGCTGCTTATAGTGCAGGGTCAACACGTCACCCATTGGCGTTGACAGTGTTTCCCGCCCCACAAATTGTAATCTGCGGTCTTTAATTCTAGAACCATCAACGACTTTAAACTTGAGGATGTCTGGTGGTGCATCCGAGGCTTGGGCGGCTGACTTGAGATCGAGACGTAACTGCTCTTGCTGGCTAAGCTGGTCGAGAACGCCCTCTGACCACTTGTGCTCTGACCACTCGTCCTTTTTTAGACTCTTTATAATCCCTGCCTCAGGTAAAAAAATGACCTCGCGCTTTCGCCGCACCACAGATTTAAGCTGATACTGGTAGTTAATCCCTTGAACATTTTCCCCGTCTAGCCTGAATCGAGCAGACTCCTTGATTTTGGCCAACATTGAACGTCCGTTGCTTGTGAGCCTGTAGCCCTCATCAGTCGTGACGAGTTCGCGTTCTATGCGCACCTTCATGCCCATGGCCTTTGTGAGATACGTTGCTTTGTAAGGAGCGAGGGTAGCGCCTTCAGCCCCTGCAACCGGAGGTGCAGTGGTGACACCAAGGAAGGCGCCAGCAAGCAAAAATAGGCCGGTTGTTAACCGCCTTATTGGCAATTGGGCTTCCAAATTTGTCCTCCGGGAGGAAGTATTTCATCGTTCCACACTGCCCCGCGCTTGCTGAGGCTGACTTGGCCAGTCAGTACAAGATTAGCGGCATGGGGATAAAGCTGGTGCTCAAATGGCAGCACGCGGTTTGCAAGGGAGGCCGCAGTGTCGCCATCTTCGATGGGCACGGGGGTTTGTAAAATGCCAGGACCCTCGTCGAGGTCGGCAGTGACAAAATGAACTGTAGCGCCACCTTCACACTCCCCTGCATCTAGAGCACGCTGGTGCGTGTTGAGCCCACGGTATTTTGGTAGCAAAGAGGGGTGAATATTGATGAGTCGGCCGCGAAAACGATCAACAAAATTGGCGGTCAAAATTCGCATGAATCCCGCCAGGACGATCACATCGGGCTCGAATCCGTCAATTTTCTGCGCCAATACCTCATCAAATGCTTCTCTGGACTCATACAGGGTATGGTCGACAGTTGCGGTCGCAATACCTGCGTCACGAGCGATTTTTAAGCCCGCAGCGTCAGGACGATTACTAATGACAGCTTCAACCGACCCCTGAAGTTGGCCCGTTTGCTGTGCTCGTAAAAACGCCCCAAGATTGCTGCCTCTACCGGACAATAGTAGCGCTAGACGTCCACTGCCTTTGCTCATTCCGAAAACTCGACCCCCCCAGTGCCTGCGACGATATCGCCAATAGGCCAAGCGTCTATACCCGTGCTGGCCAGGTGTGATAACGCGGGTTTTGCTTGATCGGCAGCTACGACCAAGACCATACCGACACCGCAATTGAAGGTTCTTAACATTTCATATTGTTCGACGTTACCGCCTTGTTGCAGCCATTCAAAAACAGCAGGTGGACGCCAACTACTGAGATCAATTCTGGCGGTACAGCCCTCAGGCAAAACCCGCGGCAGGTTTTCTGGAAGCCCTCCGCCGGTAATATGAGCCATAGCATGGATGGGCACCGCTTTTTGCAGCGATAGCAACGCACGATTATAAATGGTGGTGGGAGCTAGCAGCGCGTCTATCAATAGCTGCCCATCGGATAACTGCGTGTCCAGCGGGGCAGATTGCACCTCGATAATTTTACGAATCAAAGAAAAGCCATTTGCATGGGGGCCACTTGAGGGAAGGGCAATCAGCACATCGCCGCCGGCAACCTTTTTTCCATCGATAATGTGCTTTTTTTCAGCCACACCCACACAAAATCCGGCTAGGTCGTAATCCTCGCCTTCATACATGCCGGGCATTTCTGCGGTTTCTCCGCCCACTAGCGCGCAACCCGCTAACTCACAGCCCTTGCCAATACCGGCTACGACCTCGGTGGCCACGTCAATATTGAGCTTGCCGGTCGCGTAGTAGTCAAGAAATAGCAGTGGCTCTGCGCCGACTACGGCAATGTCGTTACTGCACATGGCGACAAGGTCGATACCAATCGTATCGTGACGTCCGGCGATCATAGCGAGCCGGAGTTTTGTGCCAACACCATCGGTACCCGATACTAAGACAGGCTGTTCGTAACCCTTGGGTATCTCGACTAGTGCACCGAAGCCCCCAATTCCACCTAAGACTTCGGGTCTGCGGGTTGCTGCGGTGACGCTTTTCAGGCGATCAACCAGTTGATTGCCAGCGTCGATGTCGACTCCAGCGTCACGATAGGAAAGGGTAGGCTTTTTTGGGGTATCGCTCATGGGTGCTAGCGCCACTTGGGTCATTTGTGATCGTGACAGGGTACTGGCTGGCCGTGAACTAGGGAAGCAACGCTCGACAGTTTTCACTGGTAAACTTACGGCATGTTAAATTTAATGCGCCAATTATTGTGTCGAATCGGTCGAGTTGCCCTCTTATTGACCATTACGTCCCCCGTGTTTGCCCAGTCAGATTTTTATGCCGCTCGCGTTGAAGTCCCTGATCGCAGCGATGCTGCCTTGGCATTGGGGGCTCGCGAGGCCATGAACCGGGTGCTTATCAGAGTATCAGGCAATGAAGATATCGCCCAAAATCCAACAGTCGCGGCCGCTTTGAGAGTGGCCCGTGACCGGATAGCCCTTTACAGCTTTGAGCAAGACGAGGGGCAGATCTATCTTCAGGCCACATTCGATGATGTTTTGGTGAAGAGCATACTGCGCGAGTCAGACGCCACTTTCTGGTCTGAAGACAGGCCGCCGGTGTTACTTTGGTTGGTAGTTGACGAGCCCTATAGCCGTCGTTTTGCCACGGTCAGTCAAGATGGTGATTTGCTTTTGGAGTTATCCGAGGCCTTTACAGCACGAGGCATTGATCTGCGTTTACCCCTTCTAGATTTAGAGGATGCCGCAAAGCTTTCCCCTGAAATGGTGTGGCAGCGGGTTGCTGGTCGCATTCGCGCGGCATCCCAGCGTTACGGCACTGAGCATATTTTGGTGGGACGTTACGTTCAGTTGACGACCGGTTCACAGATTGCAGATTGGCTTTACCTCGATAGTGAAGATCAGCGACAAGTACAAATCCAGGGCACTAATCCGACGCCCGTTGTGCGGGCGGGGGTTGATTTGGCGGTTGACGCAATGGCCGATAGGTACGCGGTGATACTTGAGTCAACCCCGGGACAGAGTTTCATCGCGGTAACGGTCACCGGGGTCGAGAGTTTTACCGATTATCAATCGGTCATGGATATTCTCCGCCAGCTACCCGTGCTCGACTCCCTCACTGTTGATGAAATTTACGGTGACAGGCTGGGAGTCCGGGTTACTGGATTGAGTGACGCCGAGGCTTTAGCAAGGGTACTCCCCGGGCGATCACGTCTTGGTGTTTTGGGCGATATATCAACGCGTCGCATAAATTTACACTGGGGACAGCCATGAATACGCAACCTGCGGTCAATCGATGGCCCTTTGTGGCTGGCCTTATAGTGGTAACGACGGTTTTTGTTTGGGCATTACACCCTATTTTGGCGCCCTTTATCGTGGGGGCGCTCATCGCTTACCTAGGGGATCCTATTGTCGACGCGCTCGAAGCTCGAGGGTACGGGCGCTCTTCGGGAGTGGCATTGGTCTTCTTGGTCTTGGTCTTGGTCACCACCCTTATTTTATTAGTGGGGATTCCTCTGCTCATAGACCAGCTGGATCAAGCGATAGAAAAGCTTCCTACTTTATACCGCTGGGTATCAACCTCATTGCTACCATCGGTGCATGAACGCATTAGTATCAGCCCCGTGGCTCTGCCACCGATTGATTGGGAGGCCGAGTTGGCTGCGCGGTGGCAATCTGTGGGCAAGCTGGTCGCAACCTCGGTGGCGAGTCTTACGCGATCTGGCTTTGGTGTGATCGCTGCGGTTTTCAATATGACCTTGATCCCTGTCGTGGCGTTTTACCTCATGCGCGACTGGGATCGTATGATGGCGGCGATACTCGATCTTGTTCCGGTCACCTGGCAACAAGACCTGAGTCGAATGGTCGCCGAGGCTAACGATGTCCTAGGCGCTTTCATTCGCGGCCAATTTTTAGTCATGCTTGCTCAGGCGTTCCTTTACAGTGCGGGTTTGTGGTTCGTGGGATTAGATTTCGCGCTGATCTTAGGGACGGTGGCGGGCTTGGCTTCAATTATCCCTTATGCAGGCGCCGTGCTTGGCGTGGGTAGCTCACTAATCGTCGCCTGGTTTCAGACTGGAGGTGACCTGAGTTTTATCGCTTGGGTGGGGCTCGTTTTTGCTGTTGGGCAAACGCTGGAGAGTATGTTCCTTACCCCCGTGCTCATCGGTGATCGGATTGGGTTACACCCCGTTGTGGTTATTTTCGCATTGCTTGCAGGTGGACAGTTAGCGGGTTTTACCGGCGTTCTGTTGGCATTGCCCGTCGCGGCCGTTATTTTGGTCTTTTGTAGACATGCTGTGGGTTACTACCGCAGTACAGAGACTTATCGCAGCAACTGAATATGAGGCCAATGTGGTCGACCAGCTCCCTTTAAAAATTCCTCTGGATCACGACCTAAATCTGGATAACTTTCAGCGGCGTCGTGATCTGCTGCAGTTACTCACTGGTGTTGATGCCCTGCTAGGAGGCGCTGATCAATCGCTGTTTCTTTGGGGGCCAACAGGAACCGGGAAAAGCCATTTACTGCAGGGTATTAGCCGAGCTATTGGTACTCGAGCTCTCTACCTTCCAATGACCGAGTTACTTCAGTACGCCCCAGAGGCAGTTCTTGAAGGGGTCGTGACATGTGAGGCGGTGCTTGTTGATGACATCCAGCTGATTGTCGGTAGAGAGGATTGGCAGGAGGCCTTGTTCCACACGTTTAATCGGTTGAAAGCGGCGGGTATTCCCCAGGTTTATTCTGGATTAGCCCCCCCCGCGCAAATGACGCAGGTTTTGCCCGATTTACGGTCTCGCTGGGGTGAACTTATGGTTTATCACTTGCCGGCATTCAGTGAGAGTGAGCTGAGCGAATTGCTGCAGTTTCGCGCATCACAGCGGGGCCTGAAGATTTCAAATGAGGTAGTGCAGTATATTTTACATCGAGCGCCCCGGAGTACCTCTGCACTCATGGCGTTACTCGATGAACTCGATCATGCGGCTTTGGCTAGGAGTCGACCCATCACAATTCCCCTGCTAGCTGAGCTTAAGTTGTGGTCTCCGGATCGGTGATTGTAACCGCGTAGTCGTTGGGGCCTAGCTGTAAATAGCCTCGCAGCCAGCGAACAAGCAAATACAAAGGTAGGGTGTCTGCAAGTGCGGCGAGCGCTTTGAAGGCGTAATTGCTGCCCACTAGCACCAGCAGCGTGTTAAATGCCATTTCACCGCGCCAGTACACGGCACCGAAAGTGACGGTGACCACCATAATGGAATCAACCATTTGGCTAAGTAATGTGCTGAAATTATTTCGCAGCCATAAGTGCTTGCCTCGGGTGAGACGCTTCCAAAAATGGTAGAGCTGAACATCACAGTATTGCGCCGTGATATAGGCCAGCATTGAGGCGAAAACTGCTCCGGAGGTCGTGGCATAAATCAGCTCAAACAATCCAATCTGGCCGGCGACAACATCGCCATTTGGTAATGCCACAGGTTCGGCTAGCTGTAGGATCTGCCAGGGTGGCATGGTCTCTGGGGGAACTGATGGCGCCAAATCGCCCAAAGTGAGCACTGCAAGAATCAAAAAGTTGAGGCCCAAGCCAACGGTCACTAAAAAATTCGCGCGCGCACGACCGTAGAGCTCAGAGACTAAATCAGTGCACAAAAATGTGAGGGGATAAGGCAAGACGCCGACGGCTAAAGCGAGTGGGCCCAGCTGTATAAAGCGCGTGATGCCGACCACGTTGAGTAGCGTCATGGCGCCCAGAAATACTGCCGCCAGCACAAGAAAAACGCGCTCGCGTCGCTCTCTTAGTAAGTCACTCACCACCACTAATGCTCCACTTGCCCCAAATTACCGTGTAGAACAGCACCGTTAATGACAGGATTGCCGTGGGCCCAGAAAATCAAACGGGCGATTTCTTCAGGCTCAACAAGCCGACCAAAGCTATTCATATCGCTAATGGCCTCAATGATTTTTTGATCCTGACCAATATGATTACGCAGCATTTCTGTATCGGTGAAACCGGGGCAAATGAGAGCGGTGTGAATGCCGCGACCCATCAAATCTTGGCAGGTGGCTCGCATCATCCCAAGCTGGGCGTGCTTACTAACGACATAACTAAACGCCCCTTTAACGGCTTTTTCAGACAGCGTTGAGCCGACGAAGAGTGCGCTTGACCCACTAGGCATAAGAGGTAGGAGTTCTCGATTGAGATTATTTATAGCCAAGGTGTTGATTTGGAGAACTCTCGCCAATGACGTGTCATCGGTGCTGTCCACCGTATCTTTAAGCATCAACGCTGCGTTATGTACCAAGCAAACAGAAGATGGCTGGGTTTCCGCTAGTTGTTGCGACAGTGACCGCGCCAGCGCCTGAACAGACTCAGGGTCGCTCAAGTCACCGCATAAATCCGTCACGCCAGTGATGGGGCAAGGGCGGCGAGAAATATTGATAACGGCAAATCCAGCGTCGAGGAACAAGCTCGCAGCAGCCGCTCCAATGCCCGAGCTGGCTCCTGTGATGATGGCGGTCCGTGTCATGCTGGTAGCTTCCCTTATACACTGAGTTGACGGTACGCAGGTCTGCAGCAGGTGGATGCCAAACCTCTTGATTGGCTTGCTAACCGCTTCACCAGACCCCACCATACACTGTCCCCATAAATCTGGCAGTACACGATGGCCCGTCTGACGACACTTTACATTGACAAGGAAGCGCATAAATTTTCGGCGGCGCACTTCACTATTTTCACAGCCACCGAGCGTGAGCGATTGCACGGGCACAATTATTCGGTGTCGGCGCGTATTGTTGCCCCCATGGGGGCCAACGGTTTTTCGGCAGATTATAACGTTTACAAACGCCGAATTGCTGAGCTATGTAAGCCGCTCGACGAATACATGCTAATCGCGGGTAACTCGCCGTATCAAATAATCGAAGAGCGCGATGATGAATATTGGGTGACCTTTGCCGGTAGAACCTTAAAGTTTTTACAAGACGAAACGCACCTGCTGCCCGTCGTCAATGTCACGGTAGAAGAATTAGCACATTATTTGTTGGCTCAATTGATGACGTTAAGTGAGGGTGAAGGCTTGGTCGAGGTCGAATTGGGGGTTTCTTCTGGCCCTGGACAAACGGGCTCCGCGATCTGGACGGAGCCCCCAAAAAATAAATAATATTTTTTGTGAACTTTTTACAGATGTTGCGGTCTCACTTATAGCTTCAGAGATGGTGTCACCCCGGGGATGGCACAAGGGAAACATCCTGTGAGCCCCTTTCCTGCGATGCAGGAGTGGCCCCGATTTGAGTGGCTCCTTTTTTCGCCGGCTAATCGCCGGCGTTTTTTTTGGCGGTGAGATGGGTGTTCTAACGCCCAAGCTCCACCAGCACACGATTGAGTGACTGAGCGGTTTGCGGACCCTTCAACGTTGCAACTAGCGCCCCATCAGGACTTATTACCAGTGTTGTTGGCAGCACACTTGGACGCGTAATACCCAAGAGCGGTGCCGGGTCTAGGGGTAGATTGGCGAAAGTCATGCCCATTTCTGAACGCTGTTTGCTGAGGGCGTCCCCCTTTTGCTCGTCGTAGTTAACGCCAAACACCGTAATGTCTGCGGCACTATTGATGGTGTTGAGTTCGGGGATTTCCTCGCGGCAGGGCGTACACCAAAGCGCCCAATAATTGATGAGTCGCCATTGCCCCTTTGCAGGAAGGGGAGAGCTGTCTTGACCATCGCATCCTGTTGCGAAGACCAAAAAAAGCACCAGCAGATATTTCACGAGGCGTGCGACCCCGCTGTGTCGTCCCCTGTCGTATTAAAAAGCTCCTCTAAGGAGGTGCTCAGAATGTCGCTTTGCATCACCCGTTGTTGACTAAGCAGCTCGGTGGCGCGAATTTGCCAGGGCTTACTCGACTCGACTATGGCAGGAACCGCTAACTCTTGAGTGATCAGCGCTTTGATCTCGATCAATTTGATGTGGTGCAAATCACGGCTAAGTACGTAGTGCCCCTGAAGGGTCTGGGTCATGAGATTGGCCGCCATAAGTGAGTCGCGAATATGGCGCCAGCTGTCGCTATCCAGACCATCGTAAATGACGTCTCGATCTCTGAGAATTTCGAGTTCCCTCAAGGCTTTTCCTTTGAGCTGAGCCCGCCACAATAGGTAGAGCACGTCGAGTGCCTTCAGCAATATTGGCCGTCCAGCTTGCGCTGCCGTTTGATAGGAGGCCTGGCTGTGCACCACAATCGCGCCGAGTAACATGATCGTCCAAGAGATGTACAGCCATAGTAAAAAGACAGGCACTGCGGCAAACGCGCCATAAACAAGGGCATAACTGGAGTTAGCAATTGCTGCGGTGAATAGTGCTTTTGCCCCTGTAAATGCGACGGCGACAAATAAGCCTCCAAAAATAGCGTGACGGAATGGTACGGCACAGTTAGGTACCGCCATGTAAAGCGCCGTTACGCCAAGTATGCCTAAGCCGAAGGGCAGCACGGATAGCAAGGCCGAGGAGACGCCGAGCACATCAATTCCCTCTACGGCATGGGCAGCGGCAAAGAGGTAGGCCTTAATGCCAATGCCAAGGCCAATGAGGATCGGCGCTAAACTCAGAACGGCCCAGTAGAGAAGAAGGCTGGAAACAACGCTCCTGTTCTTGCTGTTGCGCCATATGTTGTTAAAAGCGCGTTCAACATTCCGCAACATAAGCACGGCGGTGGTCACTAAAATAGCAATGCCGACGCCGGTAAGATTTTTCGCTTGTTCGGAAAAGCTGGCGAGATAATCTGCCACGTCCTGAGAGGCTTCGGGCAGTAGGTTGTCGACCAAAAATTGTTGCAGTTGCGCTTGGATATCCGTCGCAGTGGGAACCGCCGTTGATATGGCATAAATCAGGGTGAGCAGTGGTACCAAAGCAAAAAGGCTCATATAGACGAGCGCTGCAGCAATTTCAGAGCAGCGGTCGTCTTGATATCGCTGAAGCAAATAACGACAGCGTTCAATGGCGTTCTGTATTGCAAAGTGCTCTGTCATACTGGGCGCTCGTTTGGTGACTGTCAGATCATGTAACCGAGGCAAAAACTATTGCTATAGTTTAGCAGCAAGGTTTTTCTATCGCCGCAGCTTTTGTCTATTATTAAGAATACTATGAAATCGATATCCTATATTTTGGTGCTTTATTATTCCCGTGGTGGCAAGACGGCAGAAATGGCCTCGCGGATTGCGCGAGGCGTCAGCCAAACTTCGGGCATCGAGGCGCGTTTGCGTACTGTGCCGCCGGTGGTGACACGCATTGATGAGCGCGCCCCCGATATTCCTGATACCGGCCCGCTGTATTGCGAAGAGGACGATTTGCGTCATTGTGCGGGTCTGATATTGGGAAGTCCCACGCGTTTTGGAAATATGGCGGCGCCACTGAAGCATTTTATCGATCAAACTTCATCGTTGTGGCTCAGTGGGGCTCTGATCAACAAACCCGCAGCTGTTTTTACGTCGACGTCCAGTTTGCATGGTGGTCAAGAGAGTACGCTGCTGAGCATGTTACTACCCTTGATGCACCACGGCATGATTCTGGCGGGGCTCCCCTACAGTGAGGCGGGTCTTCGTCAAACAACTGGGGGAGGTACGCCCTATGGTGCCAGTCATTGGGCAGGAGAAAATAATGAACGACCTCTGGATGAACATGAGAGCGCTTTATGTCAGGCGTTGGGTGCTCGCGTGGCGAAGATAGCGCTAGCTGCTGGAGCAATTCGATGATGGCGCGAGGTTCTACGACGCGACAACTTTGGAGGGCCTTTTGGTTTTTTTGGCTGGCGGTAATTCTCCAGCAGATCCTACTCGATGCTCGCTTTGGGGCGCCGGTTCAGCTGCTGATTATCCAGGTACTTCCTCTCGCGATTTTTATGCCCTGGGTGGCCAGAGATAATTTACAAAGCCTCATTTGGTTTTCGTTTGTTTTACTGTTTTATTTTGTTTGGGCCGTGCAGACAGCCTTTGCCCGGCCCGATGATGAAGTGGCCTTAGCCGGCGTATTCCTGCAGGTTATCTTGTTCCTGCTGGCCGCCCTATATATTCGTTTTCGGGGTCGAGAATTGAAGGCCCAGCGAGAGTCTTAAGTCATGGAGAGGCCGTAATGGTAGTTTGGCGTGTGATTCGCGGGTTTTTTAAGGGGCTTTGGCGAGGCCTGTCCATTTTCAATAAAATCATTATGACGCTGGTTCCCCTCGTGGTAACGCTTTACCTCGTGGTGGTGGTAATGCTGGCCTTTAATCAGGTCGCACCTGAACCTGTGCCAGAGCGTGCGGCGCTGCTGATCAATCCCAACGGCGTGTTGGTCGAAAACCCTTCACCCCTAGAGCCCATCGAGGCGTTAATGCAGGATGGAGGAGCAGAAGTTCTCGTTTTCAGGGTCAAAAAGGCAATAAAAGAAGCTGCAGAGGACGACCGTATCACTGCCTTGGTTATGGACCTAGAAGCGCTAAACGGACCTTCAATCAGTCATGTTCAAGAGTTGAAGGCTGCTATTGAGGTGTTTAAAACTGCTGGAAAACCCGTGATAGCCACGGGTGACTACTACTCTCAATCTCAGTATTTGCTCGCGTCTCAGGCTAATCATGTTCTGTTACACCCTGAGGGAGGTATAGAGGTTTCGGGCTTTGCGGTGTACCGAAATTATGTCCGCCAACTGCTAGACAACGTGTATCTGACAATGAACGTGTTTCGTGTAGGCGAAAGTAAGTCGGCAGTTGAGCCTTATCTTCGCGATGATATGTCTAACCTCGAGCGAGAGGTCGTTGGTCAGTGGCTGGGGGACGTTTGGCGCTCCTACACGCAGTTAGTAGAAGTGCCAAGGCAGATGGAGTCTGGATTCGTCGACCAGTTTATCAATGAGTTCCCCGATCGGCTGGAGATATCGGGCGGCGATGCCGCTGCGTTGATGCTGGAAGCCGGATTCGTTGATGAGCTGGTAACCCACAGTCAACGGGATGAGATGTTGGCAGATTGGGTGGGCGCGACAGATGACGACGGCCATTGGGTTTCAGTTTCGGTCTCTGATTATTTGGCCGCTAGGGAGGCCGAAAATGAAATCGAGGAGACGAACCCGCGCATTGCCGTTATTCCAATCGAAGGCGAGCTGATTCCTGGAGAGAGCGGTCGCGGCTTTGCCGGTTCCGACACTGTAGTGGCACAGCTAGAGCGTGCCCTCGAGCAGCCTGATTTGAGGGCTGTTGTGCTGCGAATTAACTCTCCCGGTGGCAGTGTCTTTGCATCCGAGGTCATTCGTCAGAAAATTCTGGAGATAAAAGCCCAAGACCTGCCGGTTGTCGCCTCAATGGGCTCAGTTGCGGCTTCAGGGGGCTACTATATTGCAGCGGATGCGGACGAAATTTGGGCGCAACCAAGCACGATTACCGGCAGTATTGGTGTGTTTGCTGCGTTTCCCACGGTGGAAAAGCTTTATCAATGGGCAGGGGTTACCCCCGACGGTGTGAGTACATCTAGTCTTGCAACCGCGGCTAGACTAGATACCGGGGTGAACGACACGGGGCGTCGGATTATCAACAGTATGATTAGCAACGTTTATGATGACTTCGTGACGCTGGTTGCTTTGGGGCGTAGTCAAACCTGGGATGAGATTAATGCCGTCGCGGGGGGGCGAGTCTGGAGTGGGGAGGACGCACTGGCTGTCGGACTGGTCGATAGTTTAGGAGGCCTTCAGGCCGCTCTGGATTCGGCCGCAAGTCGCGCTGAAATTGAAGACTTCGATACGCTTTATATTGGTACGCCGATAAGTCCAGAGCAGCGATTTTTTGAACAGGTAGGTAGAGAGCTGGGGCAGGTAAATATGCCGGGAAGTTCAGTACTTGATCGACTGTCGCAGCAATTAGCACCCTTTATCCGTTTGTCAGACAGCTTGCAGGACCCTGCCAATATGTACCTACGCTGTCTTGAATGTGGCGGGTTCTGATGTTCGAGAAAGTTGACTTGGAGAACAAGTCCACACCGGCACGGTCGGCTGCTACGCTGATTGTCACTCGAGAGGGACCTGACGGGCTGGAGGTGCTGCTTTTGCGCCGGAATCCGGCGCTTAAAGTCATGGCAGGTGCCTGGGTGTTCCCCGGCGGAAAGGTCGATGCAGATGATAGCGGTCAAGATGCGCTCTCTCGAGCAAACAGTGCCGCGATACGCGAGCTGCAGGAGGAGACGGGGCTCGAGGTCGGCCCCGAGCCGATATTGCATTTTTCACGATGGCTGACACCCGAGGTAGTCAAACATCGATTCGATACTTATTTTTTTCTGGCGCCACAAAGCGGCAACGCCTCAGTCGTGGTCGACGGCAGTGAAATCGTTGAATATCGTTGGGTAAAGCCCAATATCGCTATCGCAGAACAGGCGGCAGGGATGTTAAAAGTGCCGCCTCCGACGTTGGTCTCACTGACCGACGTCGCCGCACACGATTGTTTATCGGATCTAGTGCAAGCGGTGCGGCGTCGAGAGCCACCCTATTTTTTTCCAAGAATTCTCGAGGACGGAGAAGATCATGTCTTTTTGTATCCGGGGGATTCAGGCTACGAAGCCGCTGATGTTAGCCAATCGGAGACCTGTCACCGCACGACGATGCATCAAGGGGTGTTCAGCTATCGGCGTGATTTTGCCTGGCCTGATCGCCTGTAGCTGAAGTCATGGCTTGTACTTTCGCTATCAACATCTCATTGAGTTTGGCCAGCAACTGGTTGTAGGCGGCGGCGATTTGTGCCGCTTCGGTGTGACTCGCTACGGGTGTTTCAAGGCTGATTAGTTTGCTGGAAAAGGGGCTGTCTTGTGGCGTGATCTCGGTGGCAGTTAAAAGCGCTACGCGCTCGGATCATTTTAATACGTGGGGACGCTATACGGTGCGGCTTAACGCCAATTGGCCCCGGGCAGTTTTGCGCGTGTTGTGGCGACATTGGTGTTAAAAATATCGGCAACGGCACGTTGGTGACCCACCTCCCAGCGCCGAGATATCATCGTGACGGGAAATAGAAATACCTCACTTGCGCCGTATTGCAGTGCGCGTGACCGTCCAGCTGGATCACGGTAAACGATCCAATTCATGTTAAGCTCCGCGGCTAATAGATCGCCCAACACAATGCCAAGAGCTTGAAGCTGCAATCTGTCATCGGAGGCTATTAAGCCCAATTCGAGAATACGCTGCAGTGTGGCAATGTCTCGCTCCGGAACACCCGTTAATTGTTGGCCCAATTGGTTGGCTAGGGCTTCGACTTTTGCGCGCTGGGCAGCCATGAATTGCTGGTCAATGGGACTTAGGGTTTCAATGCGTCGGTCAGGAGTGTTGGGGGAGACAATGGAATTTTGCGCCCAAATTGGGGTTCCAGTAGTGATCGACAAAACCAGTACCGCCAGAGGCAAAGTAATTTGCCTCCATTTAAGTTGTATCGAAACCCTCGAAGTGGATAATTGCGCAGCCATGATTAAAGTAAATTACTCGATAACGCCGTTGGATGAATCGCTATGATAACCGGAAGTATCGTTGCGCTGGTAACGCCCATGCTACCCGATGGTGCGGTCGATAAAGAAGGCCTCGCGACACTGATCGAATACCACATTCAGTCGGGTACCGCGGCTTTAGGTATTGCCGGAACCACAGGAGAAAGCGCGACCCTGACTATGTCTGAGCATATTGATGTGATTCAGTTTGCCGTGGAGCAAGCCGCAGGCAGAATCCCGGTGGTTGCGGGAACGGGCTCTAACTCTACTCATGAGGCTATTGAGTTAACCGTGGCAGCGGCGGCAGCGGGTGCGGAATATTCCCTGTTGGTGACCCCGTACTACAATAAGCCGCCTCAAGAGGGGCTTTATCGGCACTTCTGCAAGGTCGCTGCTGCCGTCAATATTCCGATTATTCTGTACAACGTGCCATCGAGAACGGGTATCGATCTCAGCAATGAGACCGTGCTGAGACTTAGTGAGGTGGGAAATATTGCGGGACTCAAAGATGCCACGGGCGATGTGGCGCGTGGCGGTGCCTTAATCGCAAAGTTACCCGATACCTTTTCGGTTTATTCTGGCGATGACGCCACAGCGTTTGATTTAATGTCTCTTGGGGGGCGCGGTAACGTTTCCGTGACCGCTAATATTGCGGCCGCTCAAGTGGCAGAGGTTTGTCGTTTGGCCATCGCCGGTGATATTGAGGGTGCGGGTAAAATTAATACACAGCTCAGCGCGCTCAATAACGCGCTTTTTATCGAACCTAACCCCATTCCGGTTAAATGGGCCATGTTAGAATTGGGGATGATAAAAGAAGGCATACGATTACCATTGGTGGCAATGTCATCGAAGCACCAACAAACAGTTTTAAAAGCACTCCGGCAGGCGGGATTATAACGATGGAAAGGTATGGCTTTATTCTCGCGCTATTTGCTTTGCTGCTTCAGGGCTGTAGCTGGATTTATGGTGAAGATGGTTTGTTTCCTGACAACACCGACCGTTATCAGGACGCTCCCGAGTTGGCAGTGATATCAGTACCCCCGAAGGCTACAGTGGATGTGCTGGACCCCACTTACCCCATTCCCGACGTCAAACAGAGCTTTTTGTTGGAGAGTGAGTTTGAGGTTCCTAGACCGACGCCGCTCACCGGATCAAACCAATACGAAACGGTCCGAATTCAGCGGCTAGCTGAAGAGAGTTGGGCGCTTGTTGCCGTGGCGCCTGGGCAGCTTTGGCCGCAAGTTCGGGGATTTCTAACGACCTCAGGTATCGCAGTCGCGTCCTCTGACGCTGAATCTGGGTTGATTGATACACAGTTTGTCACCCTGCAGGACAGAGCGTTACCCACACGGTTCCGCTTCAGGGTAGACACCGGTGTCCAGCGTAATACGTCGGAGTTGCATGTATTGCAGCAAAATCAGTCGAGCACCGATTTAGCGTGGCCGGGGACCTCTGATGACCCGGAGCTTGAGGCTGACATGCTCCGCAACATCGCACAATTTATTGCCAATAGTGCTGACGCGGCCCCGGTTTCAATGATGGCTGATCGAGCGATGGGTGACGAGGGACGCGTCACGATGGAAGACAGTGAAACTGAGACCCGGTTAGTACTGCGGCTGCCGTTCAACCGCGCTTGGGCTTCTATGAACAAGGCATTACCCGAGGCGGGGTTTGCCATCGACGATAAAGATCGTACTGAAGGCGTGTTTTACCTGACTTTCATAGGCCCTCAAGAGGAAGATGAGAGCGGTTGGTTTGATTGGATGTGGGGTGGTGAAGATGCGCACCCCCTTGCCAATCGAAAATTTTTGGTCAAGGTGGCCTCGGTTGAGGAGTCACGTATGGTGATTTCCCTGCTAGGAGAGGGGGGTGCCCCGGTTGACCGCAGAGATCAACAAGCCCTACTCACAGTGATAAAAGGCACGATTAACTGATGCGATTCGCTTCCCTGGGCAGTGGCAGCCAGGGCAATGCAACTCTGGTGAGCACTGAAGAGACGCTTATCTTGGTTGATTGCGGCTTTCCGCGCAGGGAAACCGAACGTCGCCTAGAGCGACTCCATGTCGCGGCCGAAGACATCGATGCGATCATTGTGACCCATGAGCACGGTGATCACAGTGGAGGGGTGGCGAGTTTTTCACGGCATTATAAAACCCCTGTTTACTTGACCCATGGCACGGCGAGTAGTGGTCGTCTATCAGGGGTTTTTCGGCAGGTTCTAATAAATGCTGGGGATGAATTTACGATAGGTTCGGTGCATGTGTTGGCGGTTCCTGTGCCTCACGACGCCCGTGAACCGGTGCAGTTTAAGTTCGAAGCATCGGGCAGTACTTTGGGTCTACTCACCGATTTGGGCAGTATTACTCCCCACCTTGTCGAGGCTTTTTCTGGCTGTGACGCACTGCTACTGGAATTTAATCACGACCTCGAACTGCTGATGCAAGGCGCATACCCCGCTTCGCTGAAACGGCGTGTCGCTGGGGACTTTGGCCATTTAAACAACACCCAGGCGGGTGAGCTGTTAAGACGGCTCGACAATCGGCGACTGAAAGTTTTAGTGGCGGGGCATCTAAGCCTCAAAAATAACAGCAGAGAGCACGCGCTCGCGGCACTCGCTGTCGCGGCTGACCATCATCAAGCTGCAGTCCATCTCGCCTCTCAAGACTCCGGATTCGAGTGGTTGTCGGTATCGGGTGACGAGGAATTCTCTATCGCCGATGCGGCGAGTGCTTGATGTTTCCAGCGGCGGTTACTCCATAGCCAATCATCGGGGCATGCACGTATGGCCGCTTCGGTGAGCTCGGCATAGCGTTCAATTATCCAGGAGGCTTCTACCGATGCTGGGTCACGGGTAATTTCCACCAGCTCAATTTCAAAATAACCGCGTTTTTTACGCCGGCAACGGGCAAAAGCGACGGGAAATCCCGTGGCTCGGGCCAAAGTTGCTGCGCCTGAGAAAAAGGCCGTGTCTCGATTGAGAAACGGAGTCACGTGAACCCGTTCGCGCAACCCCGGTGATTGATCAGCGAGCATGTAAATCAAGCGGGGTGTTCGCCGCTGCCGAATAATATTTCGGGCGGTGTCACGCATCTCTATCGCGGTAGCACCAAACCGCTCTCGCGCTTTGAGGCTGAATTCGTCAGCAGCCTGGCTGTGCAGCCGCTTATAAACAAATGCCATCGGCATCTCATACAGGGCTGCCGCTCGGTGCAGCATCCATTCCCAATTGCCCTGATGCGCGAGCATCACCAAGACCGATCGTTGCCCTTGCTGGCTCAAATCGAGGAGCAAATCGGGGTTGATAACGTTTAGGCGCTGCTCAAAAAAAGCGAGTGGTTGTCGTGATCCAGCGATGATCTCGACAGCGGTATCACAGAGGTTCTGGTAAAAATTGCTGCGAGTGGCTTTTAGGCTGGCGGGAGACCAATCGGGAAAAGCCTGAGCGAGGTTTTGTTCTACGTCTTTGCGCCGATAGCGGAATACATGTTGCAGTAACCAGGCAGCGCCTGTTGACAGGGCATAGAGCCATGTCAGGGGTAGCCGCGCTAGGGTTTTATAGAGTGTTTTAACCATCTTGTTTCTCGGAAGCGCTTAGGCAGTGCTCTGGAACAGTCAAGATGGTCACAGCGTCGAGTAAACCCGCTTTCGGGCACTGAAGCTTCGAGTTGCCGGTCAGGTCGAGTTGATGAAGCTTTGTAAGCTGAGCCAGCGGCACAGGGTCGACCACGTCATTGTTATCGAGCCAGAGGGATTCAATACTAATCAGCTGCCCCAATTCGACGAGGTTACGTATGCGGTTATCAGAAAACTTTAATTGGGTAAGACCCGCAAATTGCCCCAGCCCGCTCAGCGAGGCAATACCGGCGTTGCTACAGTTTAAAATCTTCAACTGAAGGGGTGCTGAAATGTTTTCATCGGTGATACGTTGTTCGATACAGCGTTGCAATGCCTCGTCAGCGACCTCAAAGTCGGTCAATAGCCGAGTTGGCCCATAGACCTGACGATCATTCAAAGTGACGTCATAATTTTGGCAGGCGGTGAGTAGGAAACAAAGTACGCAAATGCGGTACATGGGCGACTCCTGAGTGTGTCCACGTATAATGCCAAGAACGAGAGTCGTGAGACACAGTTATGGTAGATAAATCCGGTCAATTGCGCCGACGTCAGGGTGAATCAGGGTCCCATCGGGCCAGAATCCTGCAGCAATTGGAACAATCGCTGCGTAAGCACTGGCGTCTCGGTCAAAATATGGTGTTGTGCTGGGCCCCGGATCCCAAGGGTTTACTAACACTAATGGTTCCTCATTACTTTTTGGGCAATCTGACAGCGGGGGGTGGTAGCGGTGAGCTGGCCGAGAAAGAGCAGTTTGTCAGTGCGGTTATCGGCGGCTCCTGTTTAAAAACTCACGAAGAAATTTTTAGTATTGCTCAGCGATTGGGGGTTTCCACAAGTTTCATTAAGCTTGACGGCGTCTTGGGGGAAGATCCCGATATGCTGGCAGCAGCTGACGCGATTATTTCCAGTTACGGGATCAGCTATGTTGGCTCCCGCGCGGTGCTGCTCTTTGATATTGCTGAATTCTCTCTTTACACCCCCTTCGAGCAGGCTAGCCAACTTAATTCCCTATCGTATTCAATGAACTCAGCCTACAACAAGCTGCATCGTCAGGGCGTCGATGTAAACTTCGCCAGGACGACGACAGGGGATGGCTATTACGTCTGGAATCGCGATCAAGGTGCTTATCCTGATCTCGATATGTTGTCCTTTCTTTTGCTGATATTAATCGACAACGCGGTAGCTCGAGGTCAAGCCTCGGGAAATACGGTTCCAGTTATTCGGTCGGCGTTTCATATTGGGAGCCACTACGAGTTGTTTCAGGCTGAGGGGGTCAACCCTTCTGTTTTGAGCTACATCGTGGGGGATGTGACCATTACCTTAGCGCGAATGCTCGAGTCTGCTCGGGCGGGACAAATCATCCTTGGTGATTTTCAGGCGGACTTACCTGATCGTGAAGGCGTTTTTGGCGCGCAGGCATTTATAGCTCAGGCCATTGCTGAATTGAGGGAGCTCGACAAGCTGCGCATCGCCGGCCAAGCCCTCGGAGATATCCGCGTTTTGACGCCCCAGCAGGGTGCCCTAGAGAGCTTATCGATGGTCGATAAGCATGGCATGACGTTAGAAGCGGTGAATCTGGAGCTGGAAGTTGAGCTGGCGACTGAGCGGCTGAGGTTGGGAGCGCACTAACGATGAGCTCGCTTCAGACAACGTTAGGGGACTGCACAGTAGTGCCCGCGGTTGCAGGCGCATGGCCTCTTGCGCAGCAGCTCGCTCTAAAGTTGAACTGTCCTAGTGTACGCCGTGCGGTTGATGCAAGCTCATCCGTGGTGCTTTTTGTGGATCATGATGATTTATGGCTGCAGCAGCAGGCCCGGGAGCAGGTGAGTCCAGTGCGTGTAGATTTTGCTTCGCCAGGACTGCAACATCGACGTAGGAGTGGGCAAAATGAGTTATTGGGGCGGGCAGTGGGTGTCAAGGGCGGCGAACGACCATCTGTCTTAGATGCGACAGCGGGGCTAGGTCGTGATGCCTACGTGTTGGCCGATCTTGGTTGCTCGGTCACGTTAATCGAACGTTCAGCCGTGTTGGCTTTAATGCTGCAGCAAGCGCTAGAGAGGGCGTCAATTAGCGCTATTCCCTCGGTTCAGTTAGCGGCTTCCAGGATGCAGCTGCAACCGGGAGACAGCCGAGACTATAAGCCGTCTCAGGAAACGGTTATTTATTTGGATCCCATGTTTACCGATCGACGCGGCTCCGCCGCAGTAAAGAAAGATCTCAGTGTTCTGCAGGCGCTGCATGGCAGTGTGGACAACGAGGATGAGCAACTGCTCGCCTGGGCGATGGCACAATCGGTACGCCGTGTTGTTGTAAAGCGCGCCCTGAAATCACCACCACTTGATGGTCGAAAACCATCCCATACCATCAAGGGAAAAGCTGTACGATTTGATGTTTATGTACTCTAGGAGAGTGTCATGTCTGCCTGCTATGTAACGGGTCTGGCTCAAGGAGGGGTGAAGATCTTAAGTTGTCCGGTCAGCGACGCTGTGAGTCAGGGTGATACCTGTGATCGGTTGCGACAAGCAGAAGGGCTGGAGACTCTTTTATTACGCTGTGAGCTAGACCCCTCGCTAGTCGAGGGCAACCGGGATCAGGAAATAGAAGCTTTGCAAGCCTTTATAGAAGCGCCCTGGGTATTGCTTCAGGCGGTGCTTGCCATCCCTAGCTGTGCCCAGCTAAGGGTGGTGCTGGAGCTGCCGCAACCGACTACCGAATTGATGCAGTCGATTGGATCGTTCTGGTCCTGTTGGCTGGAGTCCAAAAATTTGGCAGCTGACGCTACCCAGGGCAAAGTAGAACTTCGCTTTCTCAGTGAGACGCGAGCAGGCGAGTCATGATGCCATAGTAGATGGCGGTGAGGCGCGGAATATCACTGAGTAAAATGTGTTCGTCGATTTGATGGATAGACGCGTTAATCGGGCCTAGCTCTACAATCTGAGTGCCGGTTTTGGCAATAAATCGTCCGTCAGATGTCCCGCCACCCGTTGATAATGTCGGAGATGTCCCGGTGATTGATTCAATGCTGGCGGCGACGGCATCGACCAAAGCCCCCGGTTTAGTTAAAAACGGTTCACCGCTGAGACGCCATTCGATATCAAAGTCAGCAACGTAGGCACTTAAAATTTGCTCGCAGCGGTCGCGTATGGCGGTCGCGTGGGTTTCTGTTGAGAAACGCACATTAAACTGGGCGGATAATGACCCTGGAATTACATTGGTCGCGCCAGTGCCAGCCTGAATATTGCCAAACTGTAGGCGAGTGGGCTCAAAAAAGGCGTTACCTTCATCCCAAGGCTCCTTTGCAAGCGCATCAAGGGCCAGGAATGCGCTGTGTATGGGATTGTTGGCGAATTGAGGGTAGGCGATATGACCTTGCTTGCCACGGATAGTGATCACCCCGTTAATCGAACCCCGTCGCCCGTTCTTGATGATGTCGCCCAGCGACTTTGAGCTCGAGGGTTCGCCCACCACGCACCAGTCAAGGCGCTCTCCTCTCGCGATTAATTCTTCAACGACTCTGACTGTTCCCTCTGTTGCTGGGCCTTCCTCATCGGCTGTAATTAAGAACCCCAACCTTCCCAAATGATCGCCGTGCTGTTTGGCGAAAGCCTCTGCTGCAACGGTCATGGCCGCAAGGCTCGCCTTCATATCTGCGGCTCCGCGGCCATAGAGCACACCGTCTCGCTCAGTCGGTACAAAAGGCGGAGTTGACCAACCTGAATGAGGTCCTGGTGGAACGACATCAGTATGACCGGCGAAGACGAGGGTGCTCTCCCCCTGCCCGCGAGCGGCCCAGAAGTTGTCAACATCGCCAAAGCGCATTGGCTCGCAGGTGAAGCCGGCCGCACTCAGGCGCTGCATCATTATCTCTTGACAGCCTGCATCATCAGGTGTGACAGACGGGCACTCTATGAGTTGCCGGGTTAACGCAATCGCAGCGGCCCCGTATTCAGTTGTTGGCATGAAGGCTCTCGTTAAGCTCGATGGCTGAGCGGTTAGTGAGGCACTCTACCGTTCCCGAAGTGCTGTTGCGTCGGAATAACAGATCGGATTTCCCGGCGAGGTCTCGGGCCGACACGGTTTCCACAGGTTTACGCGCGCCATCTAACAGTGTCACTTTTGTGCCTGCCGTTATGAAGAGTCCGGCTTCAATCGTGCAGCGATCTCCTAAGGGAATCCCTAGGCCTGCGTTGGCACCGATCAAGCACTCTCGTCCCACTGAGATAACAATGTTACCACCCCCAGAGAGGGTACCCATGGTAGAGCAACCGCCCCCAAGGTCCGAGCCTGCACCCACCCAGACGCCCGCTGAAATGCGTCCTTCGATCATGCCAGGTCCTTCGGTTCCTCCATTGAAATTGATGAAACCCTCGTGCATCACGGTGGTGCCCTCACCGAGGTAAGCCCCCAGGCGAACTCTTGCAGTGTGGGCAATACGGACCCCACTGGGTACAACGTAATTGGTCATCTTGGGAAATTTATCGACGCTGGCGACCTCGAGGACGGCACCTTTTAACCGCGCATCCAGTTGCCGCTGCGGCAGATCACTGAGGCAGACTGCGCCTTGGTCTGTCCACGCCACATTAGGCAATAATCCAAAAAGGCCCTCCAGCTCGGTGCCATGAGGCTGCACCTGCCGATGTGACAGCAAGTGCAGTTTTAAGTAGGCGTCTGCTACCGTAACAGGCGCTGTATTGTCGAGAAGCGTGGTTGCGATGACACGTCCCGCTGATGATCGTAGCTGCTCGGCCAGTTTGGCTTGCTCATTGGCGCCGACTGCAGCAAAGCTGCTGCTGAGCTCAGCGAGTTGACCATCATCTAGCGGCCCAGATACACCTTGTAGCAAGACGGCAAGATCGCCCTCAATGCTGCTTAGTGGCTTGGGGTAAAAGACATCGAGGGTCTCGTCCGCACTATTGTGGGTAGCAATACCCAGTCCAAATCCATGCATAGCGCTCATGGTTGTCTCCTGTAAATGTTTAAAATTTCATCGCCCAAATTTAGCGGCATAGTCAGTGGCGTTAAAACCCACTGACGTCTCGCCCGCATATTCCAAAACTGGACGTTTTATCAACGTTGGGTGGGTTAACAAAAGCGCCAGGGCATTTCCGTTTTCCGCTTCCAATCGATCTTGATCCGACAGATTTTTCCAAGTCGTACTGCGCTTATTCAACAAAGCTTTCTCGCCCACAGCGGCGCACCAATTGCTTAGCTGTGCTGGGGAAGGCGCGGCTTTTCTAAAATCAATAAATGTGTAGTGCAGGCCCTGAGACTCAAACCAGCCTCGAGCTTTCTTGATGGAATCACAATTGGGTATACCGTAAATCACAGGGTTCATGGGAACTCCTTGAAAATCAACCAAGGCCGAGGCCCACAAGTTTAACAGAATCAGGGTTTGCTAATCTTCTTTGGGTGTTTGCGAAGTGGGTAACAGGTCGTACAAATTTCACAGACACGACCGTCGCAGCCTCGTGCGGTGCAGTACTCCCTGCCATAAAAAATAATTTGCAGGTGGAGATCATTCCAGCGTGACTCTTGAAAGACTCTTTTGAGGTCACGCTCGGTCTCCACTACATTTTTACCTCGGGTCAAACCCCAGCGCTGAGCAAGGCGATGAATATGCGTGTCAACTGGAAATGCGGGATGGCCGAAGGCCTGTGCCATAACCACGCCAGCGGTCTTGTGACCAACCCCAGGCAAGGCCTCCAGCGCTGCAAACGTGCGAGGAACTTCAGCGTCGTGCTGTGTAATTAGAATCTGGCTTAGCCCCTTAATGGCTTTAGATTTTTGTGGAGATAGCCCGCAAGGACGAATAATGCTGCGAATATGTTCCACCGATAGATCAGCCATTGCTTCAGGCGTGTCAGCGGCGGCAAATAAAGCTGGGGTCACCTGATTGACCCGCTCGTCGGTGCACTGTGCGCTCAGCAAAACAGAAATCAAAAGTGTAAACGGGTCTTTATGATCTAGGGGCACCGGGGGCTCTGGATACAGTTGCGCTAGTCGGTTGTCTATTAATGCAACGCGCTCATCCTTCATTAAATTTCGCAGTGCCTTCGCTTTTGGGGTCATGGTGTTACCAGCCTTGCTCAAGTACTTGTGCGATTCGTTCCGCAGCCTCAATGCATATCCCTTGCTCGGCCACTAGCGCTATACGGATGCGGTTGGCTCCGGGATTCTCGCCATTGATCCATCGCCCTAAAAACTGTCCGGGGAGTACAGCGACATTACAGCGCCTTAGCAATTCACGAGAAAAATCCAAATCATCTATGGGCGTGCTGGGCCAGAGGTAAAACCCCGCGTCTGGGGTTATGACCTCAAGTTGCTGGGCTAGTATCGGGACCACCGCTTCAAATTTAGCCCGGTACGCGCTTCGATTGGCGACGACATGGATTTCATCACTCCAAGCAACGGTGCTTGCTACTTGATGATGAGGCGGCATAGCGCAGCCGTGATAGGTTCGATAACGTGTAAATTTTTGAACAATGTCAGCGTCTCCAGCAACGAAGCCTGACCGAAGCCCGGGAAGGTTGGAGCGTTTTGATAAACTATGAAAGCAAAGGCACTTCGTAAAATCGGTATGCCCCATATTGGCTGCGGCAGAGAGAAGCCCTACCGGAGGATTGCTTTCATCAGGATAAATTTCGCTGTAGCACTCGTCGCTGACAATGACGAAATCATGCTCTTGCGCAAGGGCAATGAGGGTGCACAATTCCTTTTCTGACAGCACGGCCCCCGACGGATTACCGGGGTTACAGATATACAGTAGTTCCAAGCGTTCCCAATCATCTGGGGTTACCTTGGAAAAGTCGGGCTTAAATCCATTGGCGGCGCTAGCTGGAACAAATTTAGGGTCTGTGCCCGCAAGCAATGCTGCGCCTTCATAGATCTGGTAAAACGGGTTGGGACTCATAACCCGGCCGGGTGCCCCGGGGGTTACGAGCGTTTGGGCTATTGCAAATAAAGCTTCTCGAGTACCGTTTACCGGCAGCACCTGTCGATCTGCATCTACGTGCGGCAACTTAAAGCGTTGTTCTAGCCAGCGAGCGATTCGGGTTCTCAGTGCCGGTGTGCCGGTGGTCGATGGGTAGTGGTTAATCCCGGTCAGTGCTTGCGCGAGTGCTTCTGTAACTACACGGGGGGGTTCGTGCTGTGGTTCACCAATCGTCAGTGCTATTTCGGGTAAGTTTGCCGCTGATACGTCTGCAAATAGCTGGCTTAGGCGCTGAAAAGGGTAGGGTTGTAATGCCTCGAGACCGGGGTTCATGGATTGCTTTGCAGTTCAGCGTCTAGAGATTGCTTTATGGCATCCTCTAAAAGATTCAGTGTGTGGGCATCGTTAATACTGTTGCCATCACTGGTGGTGACAAAAAAGACATCTTCTACGCGCTCACCCAGGGTCTGAATTTTCGCCGCCTGAAGTGATACATTTTGGGCCACGAAGACGGCGCCAATATTGGCGAGAAGCCCTGGACGGTCTGGCGTGGCAATTTCTAATACGGTCCAGCCTCGACGTTCATCTTGATGAACCGACGTTTCTGTTGGAATGACGAAGGATTTCTGCCGGCGTGGTGTGTGGCGACTGACTGTTCGTATCTCTTGTCGAGTCAGTGCTGCGGAAAGCCCGTCCCTAATGCTCCCTAGAGTCATGAGGTCCCCTGAGACTGGGTTGCCATCCGCCTTGAGCACATAAAATGTATCAAGAGTTGCGCCGTCGCCTCCCAAATAAATTCGGGCATCGTTGACGCTCAGGTCCAGGAATTCAAGCTGAGCGCAAATACGAGCGAACAGATCAGGGCTGTCAGGTGCATGAACGAAAATTTGGGTGGCATTGGCCACGGTTGAATCGCTGCTTTGCCTCACTAGAACGAGAGCTTGGTCGAGGTTGCTGTGGTCTGCGATGGACTCGGTATGCCAGGCAATATCATCGGGACGCTCCCGCAAAAAATAGTCATCACCCCTCAGCGCCCAAATAGTTTCGACATCGGCCTTAATGAACCCCCTATCCTCCAGTATTTCTAAAGCAGTTTTACGAGTGGTATCGACCACGCTTTGACGGTCTACCGGGTTTTCCAGACCACGGGTTAGAGCTCGACGTGTTTCCGTATAGGTTTGGCGAAGCAGGGTGCTGCGCCACGCATTCCAAAGCTCGGGGTTGGTGCCATGAATATCGGCGACCGTTAGGGTATATAAATAGTCAAGGCGCTCTTGAGTGGCCACGTGATTGGCGAAGCGGGCTATTTCATCCGGATCAGAAATATCTTTGCGTTGAGAGAACGAGCTCATCAGTAAATGGTTGCGTACCAGCCATACCACCAAGTTAGTGTCGGCTTGGCTGAGGCTGTGTCGTTCGCAAAATCCCTGGGCATCGACGGCACCGAGTTCCGAATGATCTCCCCCGCGGCCTTTGCCGATATCGTGATAAAGGGCTGCAATGTAGAGTAACTCGGGAGCTCTAAGCCGTTGGGCAATCCGCGTTGAGACGGGAAACTTATCGGTGTAGTCGGCCCGCATAAATCGTCGTGTATTGGCGAGCACCTCTAGGGTATGCGCCTCAACGGTGTAGGCATGAAATAGATCAAATTGCATTTGTCCGACGATACGTCCAAATTCCGGAAGGTATCGACCTAGCACGCCATGTCTCGCCATGCGGCGAAGTTGCAGGGTTACACCGTGAGGTGAGCGAATGAGCTCCATGAACAGGGCTTGGTTGATAGGATTCGCTCGAAAGGGCGGATCAATCAGGTCATGACCGGCTCTTAGCAGTCGCCAGGTGCCAGGTGCGATACCACTGATATCGGAGTTGTTGGCAAGGATAACGAAGCTTCGCAATAAATTTGAGGGTTCTTTAGCGAAAACATCATCTCGCCTTGCGGAAAGCAGGCCCCCAATAACCTCAAAGTCATCGCTAAGCAGTCGGGCTTTTTCGTGATCGTCACTGTGTAAAATTTGGCGCTCGAAGGCTTGCATGACAAGTTCACGCAGCTGCGCTAATGCTTGGGCCCAGCGGTAATAGACCTGCATAAATTGTTCGACCGCGAGCTTGTCACCGTCGACCATTTCCCACAGATGAGAGAGCTTTTGTTGTTGCTCAAAAAGCAATCGGTCTTCTTCTCGGTCATTTAGCATGTGCAGGGCAAACCGGACTTGCCCGATAAAATTTTGACCGGCTTCTAACATCCGTTGCTCATCGGTATTTAGGAAGTCGGCTTCATTGATTTCCTGTAATGCGACACCGTAATGGCGCTTGGCGATCCACCCGATGACTTGTATGTCCCGTAGGCCACCCGGACCGTTTTTCACGTGGGGTTCTAAATTGCTTTCGGTGTTACCAAAGTGGTCGTGGCGCGATTCAGTTTCTTCAAGCTTGGCTTTATAAAAAGCCTTGCTATCCCACATTTTTGCTTGGTCAATGTGACCCTTGAGTTGTGAAAAAAGCGCAGGGCTTCCTGCGATACAGCGCGCCTCCAATAACGAGGTAAATATCGTGAGATCGTCTCGTGCCAGCGTCTCGCATTCCTCGAGCGTCCTGACACTAGAGCCCACCTTGAGGCCGATATCCCATAAATTTCTGAGCAGCTCTGAGATTTGAGCGGCGGTGTCTTCATTGGGCGAATCCTTGACTAAAATCAGTAGATCGATATCGGAGAAAGGGTACAGTTCACCGCGACCATAACCACCAACCGCGGCAAGGGCCAAATCAGTGCGTTGATCAAGATGAAAGTGCCATAGATGGCTCAACACGTTGTCGACCGCAGTCGAACGAGCGGACAACAGGGGCCAAACGGGACTCGTTGGGTGAAAATCTCCAGCGATTTCCTCGGTGACCTGGGCTAGGTACCTCTGGCAATCTTGAACAGGCTGGTCTGAATGGCTAATTGGATTGGCCATAGATTGGGTTCTCTGAACTTAGCTCAACAGGGCAGGGTTTCGGGGGTTCTTTGGGTAAACACCTCACATCCGTCAGCGGTGACGGCTAGGGTGTGCTCCCACTGAGCTGAAAGCCTTCCATCTCGAGTTGTGACCGTCCAGCCATCCTTGGTATTAAGCTTGGTGTGGCGTTTTCCGGCATTGATCATAGGCTCGATGGTGAAAGTCATACCCTCCTTGAGGATTTCTCCAACGCCAGGAGAGCCGTAATGCAATATCTGAGGCTCTTCGTGAAAAATTTGGCCAATGCCGTGGCCGCAGTACTCGCGGACTACCGAATAGTAATTTTCTTCGGCGTATTGCTGAATCACGTGGCCAATATCTCCCAGAGTTGTTCCAGGGCGAACAATTGCGAGTGCTTTGTATAGGCATTCCTGAGTAATGCGCATTAGCCGCTCGGCGTGGGGTGCCACGTCGCCCACGCCAACCATGATGCTGGTGTCGCCATGCCAGCCGTCTTTAATAACGGTGACGTCAATATTAATGATGTCGCCGTTACGCAGTTTTTTACTGTCAGAGGGAATGCCGTGACAAATGACGTCGTTGACCGAGGTGCAAATAGATTTTGGAAATCCGTGGTAGTTTAAGGGCGCGGGAATGGCCTGTTGGACGTTGACGATGTAGTCGTGGCAAATGCGGTCAAGTTCTCCCGTCGTCATGCCCACTGTGACTAGCGGCTCTATCATCTCCAGAACTTCAGCGGCTAGCCGGCCTGCAACGCGCATGCCTTGTAGCTCTTGTGGGGTTTTGGGGGTAACAGCCATGCCAGTTCACATCGTTTTCGAGTAGAAACAGTATTGTAACCAAAGCTTGGGCCAATGTCCTTTTTCCTTCTCCATTTCGCTGAAATATGGTATAACGCGCGCCTCGTTGGAATGAGTCTGACGGGGCGTGGGCATTAGCTTTCGCTTTAATGAACAACTCACCTATCAAAAAATCTAGGCCGGGTGCCGTTAATCGGTTGGACCTAGTAGATGCGTGACGATCAAAACCCAAACCTCAGGAAGGTAATTATGGCTCAGGTAAGCATGCGCGATCTGCTTCAAGCAGGCGCCCACTTCGGGCACCAGACCCGATTCTGGAATCCCAAAATGGATCAATACATTTTCGGGTCACGAAATAAAATACACATTATTAATCTCGAGCACACAGTGCCCGCGTTTAATGACGCTTTGAAGCAAGTTCAGCGTCTCGCCAGCAACAAGAGCAACATCATGTTCGTAGGAACCAAGCGGGCAGCAGGGAAAGTCATCGAAGAGCAGGCAGCTCGCTGTGGCATGCCCTATGTAAGCCACCGCTGGTTGGGCGGCATGCTGACCAACTACAAAACGGTGCGCTCTTCAATCAAGCGCTTGCGTGAGCTTGAAGACCAAGAGGCAGACGGTACCTTTGCCAAGCTAACGAAGAAAGAGGCGCTAATGCGCACACGCTCGAAAGAGAAGTTGGATCGGTCGGTGGGTGGTATCAAGGATATGACTGGCTTGCCCGATGTCCTGTTCGTTATTGATGTGGATCATGAGCGAATCGCTATTACCGAAGCAAACAAATTGGGTATTCCCGTGATTGGTATTGTCGATACCAACAGTAACCCCGATGGTATCGACTACGTGATTCCCGGTAACGACGACGCAATTCGCGCGATCAGGCTGTACGTAAAAGCAGTCGCCGATGCCGTCTTGGAAGGTAAGGCAGAGCGAGGCGAAGTGCCTGCTGTCGTTGATGAATTTGTTGAGGTGGAAGAGCCGCCAACAGATGCGCCTGAGACGGAAGCGCCGCCAACAGATGCGCCTGAGGCCGAAGCGCCGCCAACAGATGCGCCTGAGCCCGAAGCCTAAGACCCCGCCGCGCTTCGCGCGGCTTTTTTTTAACCGGTAGGGCCAACGCCCTGCAGCTCAGTAAATAAAGCACTATTGGCCATGGCAGCCGAAAGTGCGTAACGAGGATCGAGAAATGTCAGCAGCATTGGTTAAGGAGCTTAGAGAGCGCACTGGATTGGGGCTTCTTGAGTGCAAAAGAGCACTGAAGGACGCGGCCAACGATATTGACGCGGCGATAGAGGCCTTACGCAAGTCCAGCGGCATGAAGGCGGCCAAAAAAGCAGGCCGGATTGCAGCGGATGGCGTTGTGACAACGCGTATTGCTGAAGATGGAAGCTATGGTGTTCTGGTCGAAGTGAACAGTGAGACGGATTTTGTCGCTAGAGATGAAAATTTCCTAGGCTTTGTCGGTTTAGTGGCTGATACGCTTTATGAAAGCCGGTCTGCTGACGTTGAAGCGCTCAAGTCGAGTTCCCTTGAGCAGACGCGCGAGGCTCTGGTGCAGAAAATCGGCGAAAATATCGGCGTTCGTAGAGCTTCCCTGGTGACCGCTGAAAATGGCGTTGTCGGTAGCTATGTGCATGGCAATAACAGAATCGCCGTGCTGGTTGAGCTGCGCGGTGGCGATCAGGATCTTGCGCGTGACGTAGCCATGCACGTTGCTGCGGTCAATCCTCAGGTGGTCTCTCCGGCGGATATGCCTGAAGCCTTGCTTGAAAAGGAGCGTGATATTTTCACCGCCCAAGCACAGGAGTCTGGCAAACCGGCAGAAATCATCGAAAAGATGATTGGCGGGCGCATCAAGAAGTACCTTGCCGAGAATAGCCTCTCAGAACAGGCTTTTGTTAAAGACCCCGATGTGACGGTTGGGCAGCTGGTCAAGGCCGCCGATGCCGAGGTCATCTCGTTCGCGCGTTTCGAGGTCGGCGAGGGTATCGAGGTGGAAAAGGTTGATTTCGCTGACGAGGTGGCCGCTCAGCTCAAAGGCTGAATCTAAGGCGGCCCTGGCAATGACGAGCCGCTGCAACTTGACCAAGCAGTTTTTTGTTGGTCATAAGTCGCTTAGTAAGCGCAAGTCAGGAACTTACGGCCTGACTTGCGACTCAAGTGTCCGGTAGGATAGGAACGTCTTGAGATAGGAGAAGGGCTGTGGCGAGCGAAAAGATAGTTAAACGTATTCTGCTCAAACTCAGTGGCGAGGCACTAACTGGCGAGGAGGCTTTTGGTATCGACCCTAAGGTTTTGGACCAGCTCGCTCTCGAGGTGGGTCAATTGGTCGGCATTGGGGTGCAAGTGGGCTTAGTGGTCGGCGGCGGAAACCTTTTTCGTGGTAAGGCACTCCAAGCAGCAGGCCTCGATCGGGTGACCGGCGATCATATGGGCATGCTGGCGACGGTGATGAACGCACTTGCGCTCCGCGATGCCCTAGAGCGCTCCAATATCGCGACGCAAGTCATGTCGGCCATTCCCATGAGTGGCGTTGTTGATCATTATGATCGCCGGAAGGCCATCCGTGCTCTGTCAAATGGCGATGTTGTTATCTTTACGGCAGGAACCGGCAACCCTTTCTTCACAACGGATTCGGCAGCCTGCTTGCGGGGCATCGAAATCAACGCCGACCTGGTTTTGAAAGCAACTAAAGTCGACGGTGTTTACAGCGCCGACCCAATGAAGGACGCGGCAGCCGAGCGCTTTGACCAGCTGACTTTTGATCAGGTCCTAGATCGTAAGTTGGAAGTGATGGACCTGACCGCGATCGTGCTATGCCGTGATCACAATTTGCCTGTTCGCGTCTTTGATATGGCACAGCGAGGTGCACTGCTCAGCATTGTTAGGGGTGGCTCCGAAGGAACTTTGATTAGCTGAAAGATGGTCTTGGTTACTAGGCCGTTGCGATAAGGGAAACAAAATCATGATTGACGATATTCGCATTGAGACTGAGCAGCGTATGGTGAAGGCCTTGGACGCTTTGGGTCATCATTTCAACAAAATCCGGACGGGCCGGGCTCACCCGAGTCTGCTCGACGGTATTAAAGCTGAATACTATGGGGCGCTGACACCCTTAAACCAGCTGGCAAATATTACGGTGGAAGACGCGCGTACTTTGGCCGTTAGCGCCTTTGATAAAAGCATGACCCCCACGATTGAAAAGGCGATCATGAAATCTGACCTTGGTCTGAATCCCGCAACCGCGGGAGACGTGATGCGTATACCCATGCCTATGCTGACGGAAGAAACGCGGCGTGGCTTTATCAAACAAGCCAAGGCCGAGGCTGAAGCGGGCCGGGTCTCTATTCGCAGTGCACGGCGCGATGCCAACGGAATGCTCAAGGAATTGCTTAAAGATAAAGACATTTCAGAAGATGATGAGCGTCGTGCTCAGGATGCCATTCAGAAACTGACCGATACTTTTGTGGCGAAGGTCGAGGACGCTTTGGCTGCAAAAGAAACCGATCTGATGGAAATCTGAGAGATTTTGCTGCTTAGGCGGTGACAATGCGATGAATAAGCCCTTCGAATCAAATCTCATCAAATGGCGGCCAGAGCCGCTGCATATTGCCATTATTATGGACGGTAATGGCCGATGGGCGAGTCGTCGCGGGCTGCCTGTACCCGCAGGACACCGCGCGGGGGTCGAGGCGGTTCGTGCGGCGCTAAAAACCTGCAAGAAGAAGGGTATAGAGGTTCTCACCTTGTTTGCTTTTAGCAGCGAGAATTGGGGTAGGCCAGAAACTGAGGTTCGAGCCCTAATGGCACTTCTCTGTCATTATTTGCGTCGAGAGGTTGAGCAGCTGCAGCGCGACCACGTGCGCCTGCGCTTTATCGGGCGACGAGATCGATTAAGCGGTCGTTTACAGCGGTTGATGGCTCGAAGTGAGGAGGCAACCGCAGCTAACACGGGTGCCACTTTGGTTCTGGCGGTCGATTATGGCGGCCAGTGGGATGTCATTGATGCGGTTAAAAAACTCGCAAGTGAGGTAGCTGCAGGTACTTTATCTGCAGATCAAATCAATCCGGACCGATTTAAACAGACACTCTCGCTTGGTGATTTACCCGCACCCGACTTGTGTATCCGAACGGGTGGTGACGCACGTATTTCTAATTTCATGCTTTGGCAGCTGGCCTATACCGAGTTCTATTTCTGCGATGCCCTGTGGCCCGATTTTGATGAGGCCGCCCTAACTCGTGCCATCGAAGATTTTCAGAGTCGAGAGCGTCGATTCGGGTTGCGCAGTGGTAGTGATATTTTCAGCGAGTCACTGGATAAAACTGGGAGCTCCTGATCATGCTACGTCAGAGGGTAATAACAGGCGTCATCCTGGCCGTGGCTTTTGTAGCAGCTGTATTTTTTTTGCGCCTGGAGGCACTGGCAGCACTTCTTGGGGCTGTTTCGGTGGCTGGGGCGTGGGAGTGGAGCGGTCTGTCCGGCATAAAGGCTCCCCTTGGGCGCGCAGTCTACGCCGGTTTTTACGTTGGCTTGCTGGCCACGACTTGGCTAGTGCTCGGCAGTGGCGAGGTCCCCGCTTCTGATGCCTTTCAGCCGTGGTTGGGTGCCGCCTGCTTTTTTTGGTCAGTTGTCATGCTGGCGGTTGAAAGTTATCCGGCCTCTGCGCGGATCTGGCGCAGTCGGGCGAGCCGCGCGGTTTTTGGTTTGTTTATTCTGGCGACGACATGGCTGTCTACAATTTTCCTACTTACCCTGCCCAGCGGCACGGTCTTATTGGTGTTGTTGGTGTTGGCGGTGGCCTTAGCAGACATCGGCGCTTATTTCGTCGGTCGCCGTTGGGGACGCCACAAATTGGCCATCAAAGTGAGTCCGGGTAAGACCTGGGAAGGCTTCTGGGGGGGGGTTGCCTCAGTTGTCACCTTAACTCTAGTGGTCGCTTATGTTTTACCCAAGCACATGGCGCATCTGTCGTTGGTCACCCTGGTGCTGATGGGGCTTGCCGTCGCAGGTGCGTCCGTACTGGGTGATCTGACGGTCAGTATGGTTAAGCGAGAAAGTGGTATGAAGGATTCAGGCACGCTGCTCCCCGGACATGGGGGGCTTCTGGACAGGATCGATGGCTTGTGCTCGGCGGCTCCCGTTTTTGCACTGGGATTACTTCTTGCAGGGTACTGATGTGAAACAAGTCGTTGTTTTGGGCGCTACGGGCTCTATTGGCTTGAGCACCCTGGACGTGCTCAACCGTCATACCGATCGATTTAGCCTACACACCATCACGGCCAATCGTTCCGTTAAAAAAATGCTCGAACTGGTGCTGGCCTATGAGCCTGTGCAAGCGGTTATGGCATGCCCTGATGCGGCAGAGCAGTTGGCTTCCCAGCTACCTTCGCAGTCGCCGACTCGCGTTCTAGGCGGCGAACAGGCTTTGATTGAGGCGGCGTCAGCCCCTGAAGTCGACGTAGTCATGGCTGCGATAGTGGGCTTTGCCGGGTTGCGACCCACACTGGCTGCTGCAGAACATGGCAAGCGACTCCTGCTCGCCAATAAAGAAGCCTTAGTCAGTGCTGGCAGCGTTTTTATGGAGGCTACACGTGCCGGTGGCGCCACGCTGCTGCCGATCGATAGCGAACATAATGCGATGTTCCAATGCATTCCAGCTAATAGCCAGGGTCGCCCACAGTCTGCAGGGGTAGAGAAAATTTTGCTCACCGCATCTGGTGGGCCTTTTAGAGGCCGCAGCCGCAGTGAGTTGGTGGCCGTGACACCTGAACAAGCCTGTGCCCATCCTAATTGGTCCATGGGTCGAAAAATATCGGTGGATTCAGCAACCCTGCTGAATAAAGGTTTAGAGCTGGCAGAGGCGTGCTGGTTATTTGAGTGCACCCCAGATGATATCGACGTCGTAGTTCATCCCCAAAGTATTATTCATTCTCTGGTTCGGTATCACGATGGCTCTGTGCTTGCCCAATTGGGCAATCCCGATATGCGGACGCCGATCGCTTACGGTTTATCGTGGCCTGAGCGCATTGATGCAGGGGTTTCGCCTCTCGATCTAGTCAGCGTCGCCAAGCTCGATTTTGAGGCTCCGGACTTAGATGCTTTTCCCTGTCTTCGATTGGCACAAGAGGCGATAACGCTGCCGGGGGGTATGTGTGTCCTCAATGCCGCAAATGAGGTCGCTGTTGCCGCATTTTTAGGTGGGGAGCTAGGCTTTACGGGTATTGATAACGTCATAGCGCATACCCTTGAGAGGGTTTCTAGTGGTGAGCCGGAAAATTTGGCGGCTGTTGAAGCCCTGGACAGTCGCGCCAGGGCCAGTGCTCAAGAGCGCATTCAACAATTAAAACGTGACACGGGAGGTGTCTGAGGCTATGGAATTGCTGTGGACAGTCCTGACGGCGCTTGTGACTCTGGGTATTTTGGTGGCGTTTCACGAATACGGGCACTTTTGGGTTGCCAGGCGGTGTGGCGTCAAGGTGCTGCGATTTTCCGTTGGCTTCGGTACGCCGATTTGGCGGACTCAGGACGCCGAGGGCACCGAGTACACTCTGGCGGCAATTCCTTTGGGTGGTTACGTTCGGATGCTGGATGAGCGAGAGGGTGAGGTTGACCCCAGTGAGCTTCATCGGGCCTTCAACCGACAGCCAGTTTGGTCGCGCATTGCGATTGTCAGCGCAGGACCAATGGCAAACTTCTTACTCGCTATTTTTGTTTTTTGGATACTGTTTCTCAGTGGCGAGAAAGGCATGGTGCCTATTGTCGACAGCATTGAGCCCGACTCCCCAGCGTACTTCGCGGGTATCGAAGTGGGTCAAGAAATTACTAGCATTGACGGTAAATCCACGCCGACAGTTAACGCGGTGAGTTTCCGCCTACTTGAGCGTTTGGGTGATTCGGGATTTATTGAGTTGGGGGCTCGCTATTCGGGTTCCGAGGTTCAGTACAGTTCCAATGCCCCTATTGAACGCTGGCTTGCGGGTGTTGAGGCTCCCAACCCCATTGCAGGGTTAGGGATTTCTTTGGCTTTCCCCGCGGTACCGCCCGTTGTTGAGAAGACCATTGAAGATTCCCCCGCTGAGGCTGCTGGGTTTCTGTCAGGCGACCGTATTGTCTCTGCGGACGGTGTGTTGATGGCGAACTGGTCAGACTGGGTTGACTACGTACAAGCCCGACCCGGAGCTCCCATCGCAGTGGTGGCAACGCGAGATAACATGGATTTTGCCCTAACCTTGACGCCGGTCGAGAAATTGTCGAATGGACAGGCCATTGGCAGCGTCGGCATGGCGGTTCGCAGTCCGGAGATTCCCGCGGAAAGCCTGCGCGTATTTGATCGAGGGCCCATTGATGCACTTTTGGCTGCTTTGCAGCGAACTTTCGATCTAACCGTGTTTACATTTGAGTCTATTTTAAAGATGCTTCAGGGCTTAATTTCGACGGCAAATTTGTCGGGCCCCATTACGATCGCACAGGTTGCCGCAGCGTCAGCTGAATCAGGCTGGCAGTCATGGTTGGGTTTTCTGGCGCTGTTAAGTATTTCGCTGGGGGCATTAAATTTATTGCCAATTCCTATTCTTGATGGCGGTCATTTGTTGTTTTACACCATAGAGGCGCTTACCGGCCGGGCTATTCCCGAGCGTATTCAGGGGTGGGGGTATCAAATGGGACTAATAATGGTGATGAGTCTCATGGCCTTTGCCCTGTATAATGATTTCAGTCGGCTGTAAATGCGTTGTTTGCGTGTCGGTTTACATAGCACCTTTGAGAGCCGATTCATTGAGTCGGCTTTGTTACTGATTGCGTTTAGACGCGGCGGTTTTGTTGGAGAGAGCATCTTTTGATGTGTTTCGCTAAAAATAAAAGTAAAGCAGTACGTTTGGTGCCGGCACTTTTCATTGTGTTGCTCACTCTATTGCCCGCACTCACACAGGCACAGGCTGAGGCATTTAACGTCAGCGATATTCGTGTCGAGGGGTTACAGCGAATATCTCCGGGGAGCGTTTTTGCCGCGCTGCCTGTCGGCGTGGGAGATGTTGCGGATACTTATGCGATCAGAGCATCGGCCAAAAATCTATTTGCGACGGGTAACTTTGATGACATTTCGATCGGCCGGGATGGGTCGGTTCTGGTTGTTACGGTTGCCGAGCGACCAAGCATTAGCGAGATCACGATTGATGGCAACAAAGCGATCGAAACCGAGGCGCTGCTTGATGGCTTGAAAGGTGCGGGCCTTTCTGTAGGCAATGTATTCCAGCGTTCAACATTAGAGGGGATGCAGCTCGAGTTGCAGCGGCAGTATGTACTGCAGGGGCGCTACGATGCCCGAATCGAAGCCGAGGTTATTCCCGAGCCTCGAAATCGCGTTTCGATTGCGATTGATGTCAATGAGGGAACGGTCGCCTCGATCAAGCACATCAACATCGTCGGCAATACGATTTACACCGACGAGCAGCTCCAAGATATTTTTGAGCTGAAGATGACTGGCTGGCTCTCATTTTTCACCAGTGATGATAAGTACTCTAAAGAAAAGTTGACGTCTGATTTCGAAAACTTGAGTTCCTATTACCTCGATCGCGGGTACCTTGAATTTAATATTGATTCAACACAGATTGCTATTTCACCGGGCATGGAGGCGGTCTACATCACCGCTAACGTTACCGAGGGCGATAAATTTACGGTCAGTGACGTTGGGCTTTCCGGCGATCTGGTCCTTCCCGAAGATGACCTTAAGCGCTTTTTACTCGTGCAGCCGGGCCAGGTTTACTCTCAAACCTTGATCACGACGACTGAGGAGTATTTGACCCGTCGTCTGGGTAATGAGGGGTACAACTTCGCGACGGTGACGGGCATTCCTGAGGTAGAGGAAGACAGCAAGGTCAAGATCAAGTTTTTCGTGGATCCGGGAAAAAGAACTTACGTTCGACGGATAGACTTTAGCGGTAACCTCGATACCTCGGATGACGTGCTTCGTCGCGAAATGCGTCAGATGGAATCAGCTCCGGCGTCGGCGTCAGCCATTGAGCAAGGCAGGATTCGTCTGCAGCGTCTGGGGTTCTTCAAAACGGTGGAAGCTGATACGGAGGAGGTCGCGGGATATGATGACCTTATCGACGTTGAATACACGGTGACCGAGCAATCATTTGGCTCTATCGGTGGCAGTATTGGATACGCCCAAGATGCGGGCTTGATACTGGGTCTTAACCTGCAGCAAAACAACTTTTTGGGTACGGGCCGCAGAGTAGGGGTCAACCTTAATTCCTCCAGATATCAGGATGTTGTCAGCCTCAACTATACGAATCCCTACTTTACCGAAGATGGTGTGAGCCGCGGCTTTAGTGTGTTTTACCGCAAGACAGATCTCTCTGAAATTAATGTGGCGAGCTATACGACCGATACGGTCGGTGCCAATATGAATTTTGGATACCCGATCAGTGAAACACAGCGACTAGGCTTTTCCTTCGGTGTTACCGATACCAAGATAACCGCAGGCCAGTATGCGGTTCAGGAGATAAAATCTAGCCCTCGTCTCGAGCCTGAGGTCGCAAATTGGTATGAAAGCACGCTGCAGGCAGATGGCACTTACGCGGCTGCAGAGGTGTTACGGCCTATTGCAGAGTTGCCGATCACCGCGCTGACGATTCCTGGTCAGCTCGGATTCCTAGACCTCAACGGCGATGAATACCTGAACTTTAGCGTGACCGGATCATGGTTACAGTCCACGCTCAACCGAGGGCAATTAGCGACCCGAGGGGTATCACAATCGGTGGCTCTCGAGGTTGCGGTGCCGCTGTCAGATTTAGAGTTCTACAAGTTCACTTATCGGGGTGAAATCTATCTGCCGGTCTACAAAGAATTTGTCCTGCACTTGCGCGGTGAACTAGGTTATGGCGGTGGTTATGGCGATACCAGTGAACTGCCTTTTTACGAGCACTTCTTTGCAGGCGGTTTTGGTTCAGTGCGCGGTTTTGAAGCTAACACGTTAGGACCGCGTAGTACGCCACCATTGATATACAACTCGAACAGTCCGATTACCCAGATCGATGAAAACGGTAATCCGACGCAGGTGGGGGGGCCGTCAGGGCGAGGTTTCGGCTACGTCGTTGATCCTCGAACGGGCAAGCTCATCGTGCAACCCATCTCGACCCGTCCCGACCCTTTTGGTGGTAATGTGCTCGCGGAGGGTAGTGCCGAGCTGCTTTTCCCCATGCCGTTCATCAAGGATCGAAGCTCGCTTCGCTCAGCATTCTTTTTAGATGTCGGCAATGTGTTTAACACCAACTGCCGTGGTAATCAGATTAACTGTTTTGATGTCGACGCGGGTGAGCTGCGTTATTCTGTTGGAGTTGGTGTAACTTGGCTGTCAGGCTTTGGTCCACTGACATTTAGCTTAGCTAAGCCACTTAATGCCAGTGAGATTGACGAGCGCGAAGTATTCCAGTTTACGCTGGGAAGAAGTTTCTAATTTAAAAAAACTCTGTTAAGGGAGGTTGTTGTGAAACCATTCAATAAATTCTTGGTGTCTGTGGCACTGTTGGTTCTACCCACACTGGCAATGGCTCAAGGGAAAATTGCTGTCGTTAATCTTGAGGAAGCTATCCTCCAAACTGACTTGGCACAGCAGCGTTTGGCTGAGTTTGAAAAAAATGAAGATTTCACCAGTGATAAAAATGAGTTTGAAAGTCTGCGAGAAGAACTTGACAAACTTGTTCAGGATTTCCAACGTGATCAAGCGGCAATGAGTGAAGATCAGATGGTCGCCGCGCGACAAAAGGTCTCCAGTAAGAATTCCGATCTCGAGTATGTCGCCAAGAAGTTGCAGACGCTACAGCAGCAAAACGCTCAGCGCGTTTTTCAAGAGCTTGCACCTAAGGCTCGGGAAGTTCTTCGTGACATCATTACGACAGAACAAATTGGCTTGTTACTGCAGCAGCAGGGGGTGATTCACGCTGACCTCGGTTACAGCATTACCGCCAAGGTTACTGACAAACTAAATCAGTTGCCCACTGAAGAGTGAAGTCAGTCTCTTTTGCTGAAGCTGGGTGACATTGCTAAGCGACTGAATCTTGAGCTCCTTGGCGAGCCAGAGTTAGAACTCGAGGGTATTGCTCCCCTCGCAACTGCTGGAGCCACAGAGTTGAGCTTTGTGGTCAAGCAGGGGCACTTATCGGAGGCCAAAGCGACTCGGGCAGCGGCACTCATTTTACGCCCCGAATGGGCTGAAAATTGGTCGGGGGCGGCACTACTTAGCAATGACCCTTACCTGAGTTTTGCCCAAGCCACCCAGCTCTTTGATGACCGGCCCGTTGCTGTGGTTGGGGTTCATGAAAGCGCAGTGGTTCATGAGACGGCAGTCTTGGGTAGCGCAGTGAGTGTGGGTGCTAATGCCGTCTTGGAAGAGGGCGTCGTCATTGGCGATGGGGCGATTATAGGTGCGGGTGTTTATGTAGGGCATCACACTCACGTCGGTCGTCACACACGCCTGTATCCCAACAGCGTTTTGTATCACCGTGTCGTGATTGGCGAGCACTGTATTGTTCATAGCAATGCAACGATAGGCGCTGATGGCTTTGGTTTTGCACCCTCTGGGGACGGCTGGGTAAAAATATTGCAGCTGGGCGGTGTTCGTATTGGTGACCGTGTTGAGATTGGCGCTGGTTGTACGATCGACCGAGGTGCCCTTGAAGATACGGTTATTGAAGACAATGCTATTTTGGATAACCAGGTGCACCTAGCTCATAACGTTCAGGTGGGTCAGCGCACGGCTTTTGCCGCTTGCAGTGGTGTCGGGGGTAGTACGGTTATCGGTGCAGACTGTACTTTTGCGGGTATGGTCGGCATTAGTGATCACATTACTATTGCCGACAACGTACACGTCAATGGGCAGGGCCGGGTGAGTAAATCCTTGGAAGAGCCAGGCTTATATGCCTCAGGAACACCGATACAGCCCTACAAGGACTGGAGTAAAAACGCCGTGCGGTTTGAGCAGCTGGCGACTCTAGCTCGTCGCTTAACCGCGTTGGAAAAACAGTTGTCTAATACAATTGAGTCGGAGGAGAAAGGGACATGATTATGGATATCGCTGCGATTAGGGAGCACCTGCCCCATCGCTATCCATTCTTGTTGGTTGATAGAGTCATTGGCCTCGAACTTGGCGAATCAATTCACGCCTATAAAAACCTGAGCATCAATGAGCCTTATTTTGACGGCCATTTTCCTGAGCAGCCTGTATTTCCTGGTGTACTATTAGTTGAGGCAATGGCACAAGCGGCGGGAATATTGGGTTTTAAAACGATGGGAAAAACACCGAAAGATGGTTCGCTTTACTACCTTGTAGGAGTCGACAAGCTGCGGTTTAAGCGGCCGTGTGTTCCCGGGGATCGTGTTGATTTGTTCGCCAAAATCGTAAGCGAGCGGCGAGGCATTTGGAAGTTCGATGTCCGCTCTGAAGTCGAGGGCGCCACTTGTGCCTCGGCAACTATCCTCTGTGCAGACCGCTAGGTTGTGATTCATCCAACGGCCATCGTCGATGCCCAAGCCGAAATTTCGGATACCGCGACTATTGGTCCTTATGTGGTGATTGGTCCCGATGTCACTATTGGCCCGGATACGATCATAGAGCCCCACGTTGTGATTCGCGGGCCAACAACAATTGGCGCTAGAAATCACATATACCAGTTCAGCACCGTGGGTGAAGCCACCCCAGATCTTAAATATCACGATGAGCCAACGGAGTTGGTGATCGGTAATGACAACATCATTCGCGAGAATGTCACGATTCATCGAGGTACCGTACAAGACCGTGGCGTCACCCAGCTGGGCGACCACAATCTAATTATGGCTTACGTTCACGTTGGCCACGACAGTGTCGTCGGGAACAATACGATCCTGGTAAACAATACCGCTCTTGCGGGCCACGTGGTGGTCGGAGACTGGGCCATTCTCAGTGGCTATACGCTAGTGCATCAGTTTTGCAAAATTGGCGCCCACAGTTTTAGTGGTATGGGAACCGCTATTGGTAAGGACGTGCCTGCATTCGTGACCGTGGCTGGCAGTCCAGCAGAGGCCAAGACCATTAATTCCGAGGGTTTGCGCAGGCGTGGCTTCAATAGTCATACCTTGGCGGAGTTGCGCCGCGCTTATAAGATCATTTACCGACAAGGGTTGACCCTGGATGACGCCGTTCAGCGTTTAGAGAGTATGGTCAAAGAGACCCCAGAGTTACAGATGCTTATTGATAGTCTTTCCAACTCAGAGCGTGGCATTGTCCGCTGACTGGGGCTGACACCTGCATGCGACTTGGTGTCTTAGCGGGTGAGGCTTCTGGAGATATCTTAGGAGCTTCAGTGGCCAGCGAACTGCGCCGGCGCCACGCGCACTTGGAGCTGCGAGGTATTGGTGGTTCAAAATTGGCCGAGCAGGGCTTAGCTTCCCTTCAACCTATGGATCGTCTGTCTGTTTTTGGTATTGTCGATCCGCTCAAGCGTCTCCCAGAGTTACTCAAAATTAGACGGCAAGCGTTCCAGCAACAGGCCAAATGGCGCCCTGATTGCTTCCTTGGGATCGATAGCCCCGACTTCAATCTGACTTTAGAGTCTCAACTGCGCGCGCGAGGTATCACAACGGCTCACTTGGTGAGTCCCTCTGTCTGGGCATGGCGCCCGGGTCGTGTGGGAAAAATCGCCGCAGCGGTTGATTTGATGCTTTGTTTGCTGCCTTTCGAAACGCGCTTTTATGAGGGAGCGGGTGTGCCTGCGGTTTGTGTCGGGCATCCGCTGGTTGAAGAGCTGGCTGAGTTACCCGGTCAAGGGGTACTGCGGGAAAAATTTGGGCTACGTGGCGATACCAAGGTGCTGGCGGTTCTACCCGGTAGTCGCGCTGGAGAGGTGGCGTCACTGATGGCTATTTACGGCCAAACTATGGCACGTTTGGCCTCACAGCATCGGAATCTTCATTTTCTCATTCCCGCGGCCAATGCTGATCGCAGGCGGCAAATTGAAGCGGTGTTAGCGCCTTTGGAACTGCCGGCAACCATTATCTCCGGCCAGGGTCGGGAGGCTATGCTGGCCAGTGATGCCGTGCTGCTGGCGTCAGGTACCGCGACGCTCGAGGCCATGTTGCTTCGTAAACCTATGGTGGTTGCCTATCGTATGCCATGGCTATCGTGGCAAATTTTGTCGCGCATGGCGATTACGCGGTTTGTCGGGCTCCCTAACGTTCTTGCAGGTCGAGAGGTGGTGCCAGAGCTACTCCAGGATGCCGCCTCTCCCGAGCAACTGGTAAGACAGGTTGAGTATGTATTGGAGCGCGGGCCTGAGCAGCAGGTTCCTGTGTTTGACGAATTGGCAGCGCAGATTGGCGGGGGGTTTGCTGCCCGCACCGCTGATGCTCTGGATAACCTCGTGAGTTTGAAACGTGCCTGAGGTATCCATTCTTCCAGAGGTTTCTGGGCGATATCAATGGATTGCGGGGGTCGATGAGGTTGGCCGAGGTCCTCTGGCGGGGGACGTTGTGGCCGCTGCGGTCATCTTTGGTGACAGTGTTCCAGCGGGGGTTACAGACTCAAAGAAATTGACGGCAAAACGTCGAGAGCAGTTAGCCGTCGCTATTAAGTCCAGTGCCCGTGCTTGGTGTATTGCTAGAGCCTCGGTGGCAGAAATCGATTCCCTCAACATTTTGCAGGCCTCATTACTGGCAATGCATCGAGCTGTGGATGGCTTGTCATTGGCGCCAGAATTCGTTTTGGTCGATGGCAACCGTCTACCGGCCTGGGACTACAACTCAAAGCCTGTTATTGGCGGTGATGCATTGGAGGTAAGCATTGGCGCGGCCTCGATTCTAGCCAAGGTGCAGCGTGACGCTGAGATGGTGGCTTTGGATGATGAGTATCCCGGTTACGGATTTGCACGGCATAAAGGTTATCCCACACGCGAGCACATGGCGGCGTTGGCAAGTTTAGGTGTGACACCGTGGCACAGAAAAAGCTTTGCGCCCGTAAAACGCTTGCTTAGTTAGGCCAGTGTCCTATAGCGTTTGCCTATGAAGCAATTTGTACACTTACGTTTGCACACCGAGTTCTCTCTGGTCGACGGGCTGGTCAGGATTCCCAAACTCATGGGCGAAATTGCTGCTCAAGGTATGCCTGCGGTCGCAGTGACAGATGCCACCAATTTTTATGGGTTGATTAAGGCTTATAAGGCCGCCCAGCGGGCGGGGTTAAAATTAATCGTTGGCGTGGACTTATGGGTCGAAGATGCTGACGATCGCGACCGGCCCAAGCCTCTATCGCTGCTGGCGATGAATGAACAGGGCTACCAGAATCTCACCTTGCTGATTTCCAAAGCATGGCGAGAGGGGCAGTACCACGGTTCACCTCGTGTAGAGCGGGATTGGCTGGATACACACGCTGAAGGAGTTTTAGCGCTGTCTGCCGGTTGCGAGGGAGAGTTTGGTCAGTTACTCAATAATGGGCATGTAGAAGAAGCTCGAGCCTCTCTAAAGCGATGGATGGCAACATTCCCTGAGCGATTCTATATTGAGGTGCATCGAACGGGTCGTCTTGGTGAAGAGGATTATCTTCATGCTGCGGTTGAGCTGGCCGCTGAAATGGAATGCCCGATTGTCGCTACAAATGACGTGCGATTTTTAGATACCAGTGAATTTGAGGCCCATGAGGCCCGGGTTTGCATCGGTTACGGGCGCACCCTAGACGACCCCCGAAGACCCAGACTGTATTCTGAGCAACAGTATTTGCGCTCCCCAGAGGAGATGGCTGAGTTATTCAGTGATCTTCCTGAAGCTCTAGCAAACACGATTGAAATCGCCCGGCGCTGTTCCGTCACTATTCCTTTGGGTAAGCCTAGCCTGCCCGATTTTCCCGTGCCCGATGGCACTACGATCGAAGACTTTCTGAGTCAGCTTTCACATGAAGGTCTCAGCCGTCGCCTTGAACAACTGCAATTGACAGAACCTGACACAATCGCAGAGTACCGTCAGCGGCTAGATTTTGAATTAGGCGTCATCAACCAAATGGGGTTTCCCGGCTACTTTTTGGTGGTCATGGATTTCATTCGTTGGGGTAAGCAGCAGGGCATTCCTGTAGGTCCCGGCCGTGGCTCGGGAGCAGGCTCTCTAGTTGCTTATGTTCTTGAGATTACAGATCTTGACCCCTTGGCTTACGACTTACTGTTTGAGCGGTTTTTGAACCCCCAGCGTGTATCGATGCCCGACTTCGATGTTGATTTCTGTATGGATCGTCGGGATGAGGTGATCGAGTATGTGGCAGATACCTACGGTAGAGAGGCAGTCTCTCAAATCATAACCTTCGGTACCATGGCCGCAAAGGCGGTGGTTCGAGATGTTGCTCGGGTTCAGGATAAGCCTTACGGACTTGCCGATAAGATGTCCAAGCTCATCCCCTTTGAAGTGGGCATAACCCTTGAAAAGGCCCTGGAACAAGAAGAAGCCCTGGCCCAGCTACTGAAAGATGACGGCTCGGCTCAGGAAATCTGGGATATGGCGATCCAGCTGGAGGGTGTGACCCGGAACGTGGGTAAGCATGCGGGTGGCGTGGTGATAGCGCCCTCTCGGCTGACAGATTTCTCGCCACTTTATTGCGATGAAGAGGGCGGTGGCCTCGTTACCCAGTACGACAAAAATGATGTCGAGGAAGCGGGTCTCGTGAAGTTCGATTTTCTGGGCCTTCGTACCCTCACGATCATTGATTGGGCGGTTGCCATGATCAACAAAGCCCAGGCCTATGATCAGGATAAAACGTTAGATATCGGTGACATTCCCCTCGATGACTCAAAGGTATTCACCTTGCTGAAGTCCGCAGAAACCACGGCGGTATTTCAGCTTGAGTCTAGGGGCATGAAAGATTTAATCAAGCGCCTTCAGCCCGACTCTTTTGAAGATATTATTGCGCTGGTGGCGCTGTTTAGACCGGGCCCTTTGCAGTCTGGGATGGTTGATAATTTCATCAACCGCAAACACGGGCGTGAAGCCTTGGCTTACCCAGATGCGTCCTATCAACACAGCTCTCTGCAGCCTATTTTAGAGCCTACTTACGGCATTATCTTGTACCAAGAACAAGTGATGCAGATTGCCCAAGAACTGGCCGGGTACACCCTTGGGGGTGCTGATCTGCTGCGGCGTGCCATGGGTAAGAAAAAGCCCGAAGAGATGGCTAAGCAACGCTCGGTGTTTGAGCAAGGCGCCAGTGAAAAAGGTATTGATCCTAACTTGGCCATGAAAATCTTTGATTTGGTGGAAAAGTTTGCTGGCTATGGCTTCAACAAATCGCACTCCGCGGCTTATGCCTTGGTCTCTTACCAAACGGCTTGGTTAAAGACACATTTCCCTGCGGAGTTTATGGCCGCGGTTATGAGCTCTGAGCTCGATAACACCGATAAGCTTTTAACCTTACGAGACGAGTGCAAATCTATGGGTGTGCCTTTGCGCTTGCCTGCGGTAAACGAGGGGGCCTACCTGTTTACCGTTAATGCCGAGAATGAAATCGTCTACGGCTTGGGTGCAATCAAGGGCTTGGGCGAGGGGCCGGTCGAAAACCTTCTGGCAGCTCGAGTTGCTGACGGTGTTTTTAAAGACCTTTTTGATCTCTGCTCACGCACAGACCCTCGCAAAGTGAATCGACGTGCACTGGAAGCTTTGATTAAAAGCGGTGCTCTCGATGGCTTTGGTGTTGAGCGGTGGATTCAACTGGCAGCCCTCGACGATGCATTGCGCGCTGCAGAGCAAACGGTGGCCAATGATGAAGCGGGAATGACCGATCTCTTTGGAGATGTGGCGCCCACCGCTAATGGTGATCCCTACGCGGAACATCGCAGTGTTCGACCTTGGACACTGAAGGAAATTCTCAACGGTGAGAAAGAGAGTGTCGGAAGTTTTCTGAGTGGTCATCCCATTCAAGAATACGAAGCCGAAGTTCGCAAATTTGCACCCCGTCGTTTGCGCGATCTCCAGCCAGACAGCAATACGACGATTGCAGGGCTAATTGTCGATATTAGGACGATAAAAACCCAAAGAGGTGTGATGGCGGTCTTAAAATTGGACGATAACACGGGCCAAATTGAGTCAACAGTCTACGCAGAAGCGTACACTGAGCACCGGGAGCTGTTGGTGAAAGACCGAATTGTGCTTCTGAGTGGTCGGGTTCAGAGTGATGAGTACTCTGGGGGATTGTCTATGCGCGCTCGAGAGATCCGGTCCCTAGAGCAGGCAAGACTCTCCCGAGTCAGTGAAATCCGCTTAGAGGTTTTTGATGGCGGCTTAGATCAAAAATTGCGAAAACTCATTAAGGAGGTGTTGTTAACATCGGGTGGAGGTGACTGTCCGGTCACGGTTGATTATTTTCAACCGAAAGGGTCTGCCCGCGTAGTGCTTGGGGACCAATGGCGAGTTAACCCCAGTGATGATCTGCTAGAGCGTCTGAGAGGAACCGTTGGAGGAGAACATGTGGAAATTGTTTACGAGCGGTAAAAGGTTTTTTGTAGCGGTTATGTCAGGTTTATTGGTTGGGTGCGAATTCGCCCCCGATTGTACCGTCGAGGATGCCGAGGGAAGGTCTGGGCGTGTCGACCAAGCTTACACTGCGGGATGCTTGGTGCTCTATGATAAAGAGGTCTTGTTGGTGGAAGCCTTGGGTAAGTGGGGTCCACCGGGAGGTACCGTGAGATCAGGGGAGTCGTCACAGTGCGGTGCAGAACGGGAAACCTGGGAAGAGACTAATGTCGCAGTGTCAGTTCAGGGCACTGCCGCTGTTTTTCAAAATGGTTTTCATCTGTATTGGTGCTCACCGGTGGGCAAGCCAGACCCAAAGGTTCGAGCCCCCCTTGAGGTTAGCAACGTCGACTTTTTTTCCACCGAGGAATTTGCAAATTTAAGGTGGCGCTATCCTGACCAAGCCAAAGAGTTTAGCCGCATGGTAAATAAGAGACTGAGGCGCTAAAACATGTCCAATGATGCTATTGAAGCGGCGGTATTCCGTCGTTTGCTCGCCCATTTAGATGGGCGTAAAGATGTTCAAAATATAGAGCTCATGACCCTTGCGGGTTTTTGTAGAAACTGCCTTTCCAAATGGTATGTAGCGGAAGCTGCCGAGCAGGGTGAGTCGGTAGCGCTCGATGATGCCCGAGAGTTTGTTTACGGTATGCCCTACGGTGATTGGAAGTCTCAGCATCAAACGGAGGCAACCGCGGAACAGATGGCAGCTTTTGATGCGGCTAATGCCTCAAAGTAATTGTGCGATAACATCGTCAACCGATATCACGTCAGCATACTTGGCGTTTAAATCGTACAAATTGGCATTGTGGGCATCGATATCCCTGTCACCTACCGCTTCTCTGGGTACCACAACGCGATACCCATTCTGAAGGCCATCTACGGCTGTGGCTCGGACGCACCCGCTAGTTGTCAGGCCGGTCACCACGAGGGAGTCTGCATCATTCTCTGCGAGTTGCGCACACAGGTCCGTGCCATGGAAGGAGCTGGCATGGGTTTTTTCGATGACGCTATCAGAGTCGATTATTGGCAAGCGTGAATCGAAGGCGACCCAGTGCGATTCCGGCGTCAACAATTCAAGACTGGGTAAACGATCTCGAAATACGCGTGCCTGCCGCTCGTTTCTATAGATGACAGTGGTAAGAAAGACCGGTAGCCCGCGGTGGTGAAAAGCCTTCATTAAAGTGACATTGGCGGCGACAACGCTATCGGCATCACTGCCTAGGGGGCAATCCGAGTCGGTAAAGGCATTTACGATGTCCACAACAACCAGTGCAGGACGATCACCCAGCCCTAGTGCGTTTCGCTGTAAAGCTCCTTTAGTTTTCAATGCGTTTTCCTTTTCCAGAACTGGTGGCTGGAGATCAGCTTTATCTAACACCTACTGGCCACTGTACCTTGCCGCCAAAAAATTTTCATGGAATGGGTAGACCGCATCGCGCAGAATGACCAGGGTGTCAGGTTTAGGTAGCACGCTGGGCGTCCACCGTATGGGATTTTCCGTATAACGGCTGTTACTCTAGAAGTGAGCCGCGAATCTGCAAGCTATCGCCGTGCGTTTTTTTACGTGTCCGAGTCTTTGGGGCGCTGTCCCATAACCACAGTAAAGGGGTCCTCATGACCAACGATATTTTGATAAAGGAAGTGGCACCTCGGGATGGTTTACAAGCTCAGCCCCAACATTTAACGCTAGAGCAACGCCAACGCTTGATAAATAGCCTATCGATAACAGGGGTTCCTGAGCTCGAGATCGGGAGTTTTGTCTCGCCAAAAGCCGTACCTCAAATGGCGGGAACCGATGTGTTGGCGGCACAGCTACCGGCAGCGGATCTCGCTTACTCGGTGTTAGTTCCTAATATGAAAGGGTACGAGTTAGCGTTGGCCACGGGAATCAGAACTTATGCCATCGCTATTTCCGCGACCGAACAGATGAATCAGAACAATATCAAGAAGAGTCTTGAAGAGACGTTCTTGATGGCGGAGGATATTTTGGAGCGCGCTCGGGGCGACGGTGTCGATATTCATGTTTATCTGGCCGTCTCCTTTGTGTGTCCTTACGAGGGTCCGGTAGCGCCTGAAACTGTTCTGGCACAGGTGGAACGCCTGATGCGTGGTAACCCGGCTCGATTGATGATTGCGGATACCATTGGCGCGGCACATCCCAAGCAGGTGCACGATCTCATGACAGCGTTGGTGTCTCGGTATGGGCATCAAGATCTTGGTTGCCATTTTCACGATACCCGCGCCATGGCTATCGCTAATGTCTACGCGGCAATCGAGGCGGGGGTTCGTCAGTTTGATAGCTCTGCAGGGGGGCTCGGTGGATGTCCATTTGCACCTGGAGCCAAGGGTAATGTTGCCACTGAAGACGTTGTTTTACTGTGTGAATCTATGGGGTATAACACCGGTATTCACATGCCTAGCCTGCTGGAGTCTGTTGCCTTGTTGAGTGAGTTTTTTGGCGCGCCCCAGGGTGGCCGCAGCCATTACTGGCTTAGCCGTGAATCGGCCTGATTCGCTTCAATGAATGTCTCAAAGGCGATTGAAGGTCGCCAAAGTATTCGCGCTTTCGATAGTCACCGTGAGGTGACCGAAGACGTTATCACGAGGATCCTCACCACCGCGGGTCGAGCGCCCTCGGGCTCTAATATTCAGCCTTGGCACGTGTATGTTGTGACAGGTGCAGCCAAAAATCGAATTACAGACGCCTGCACAGCACGTTACTTGTCGGGTGATGAAGGCGAATCTGAGTATCATTACTACCCTCAAACGTGGCGGCAACCTTACATTGGTCGGCGGCGACAAACGGGTTTTGGCTTGTACGGCCTGCTAGGCATCGACAAGGCAAATACCGAGGCAGTGCAGGGTTATCGTGTGACCAACTACCAGTTTTTTGGGGCTCCCATGGGCCTTTTTTTCACGATTGATCGCGATATGGAGTTAGGCAGCTGGGTAGATTACGGCATGTTCCTTCAGAGCATTATGTTAAGCGCTCGTGACGCAGGGCTCGAAACCTGTGCACAGGCAGCGTTTTGTCCCTATTACCAATCTGTGATGCCACTTTTGAACGCGCCGGACGAGCAAATGCTCGTCTGCGGGATGTCTTTGGGTTATCCCCAAAGGGAGGCAGTGATCAATGGCTACCGCACTGAGCGCCTCGATGCCCAGTCTTTCACGACCTTTCTCCAGGACTAGTGTTACTGGGCTCTCGCCACCATTTGTTTTGCGATAATCATGCGCTGTATTTCGTTGGTGCCTTCCCCAATACAAAGCAGTGGGGCGTCACGGTAGAAGCGTTCGATTTCATACTCAGGCGAGTAGCTGTAGCCGCCAAAGACCCGCATAGCATCGAGGCTGTTTTGCACCGCTGATTCCGAGGCGAAAAATTTAGCTTGTCCCGCCTCAAGATCACAGCGTTCACCCTGATCAAATTTGTTGGCAGCTTGCTTCACCAACAATTCAGCCGCCGCAGCGCGGGTCGACATTTCTGCGAGTTTTAGTTGAATGGCTTGATGTTCGGCAATGGGTTTGCCAAAGGTTTTACGCTCCATGGCATAACGTAACGCCATGTCAGTAGCACCTTTCGCCATGCCGACGCCTCGGGCGGCAATGTTAATGCGTCCCAGCTCCAGGCCGCCAGCGACCTGTTGAAAGCCTCGTCCCTCCTCGCCTCCAATTAAATTGTCGGCTGAGACGTGAAAGTCGTCGAAAATTAACTCCGCACTGTCGATGGCTCGATAACCCAGCTTTTTAAGTTTCTTACCTACGGTAAACCCTTCGCCCTTTTCACAAAGAAATAGAGACATACCGCGATGCCGGGGTTCTATATCGGGATTGGTCTTGGTCAGGACTGCCAGGCAGTTGCCATTAATGCCATTGGAAATCCACGTCTTCGTGCCGTTTAAAATGTACTGGTCGCCTTGTCGTTTCGCCTGCAAGCGAATGCTCTGCAGATCAGAGCCCGCGTCGGGTTCCGTCAGGCCAATGCCGCCTCTTAACTCACCTGTGGCAAAGCGCGGTAAAAAATATTCTTTTTGCGCTTCGGTGCCCCCCCGCTCTACACAGTTAGCCATGATCAGATGCGAGTTAAAAATACCTGAGGGTGCCATCCACACCTCACAAATTCGGGAAACAATTTTGGCATAAGTCGTCGCACTCAATCCGAGACCACCATACTGTTCAGAAATGGTGGCGCCAAAAAGGCCCAGCGCTTTCATTTGTTCAACAAGGTCACTGGGGTACTCATCGGCCTGATCAAACTCTCTGGCGATAGGCCGCAATTCCCGTTCCACCCATTTGTCGATCGTAGCGAGTATTTGCTGTTCAGTATCGTGTTCTGTAGTCATGTTAACTCCGAATGGGGGCGGCGCTTTAAGCGGTCGGTGCAGGTTTTTTTGGCACCAGCATCTGACGTTCGAAGACACAGACTTCAACATCATGCTGATTAATGCCGCGGGTCAGTACCGTAACGATGCCAGCGTTGGGACGAGACTTGGACTCGCGTTTTCCCAGTACTTCGGTGTTGGCGTAAAGCGTATCGCCGGGAAAAACTGGCTTGGTCAGCTTGATGTCCTTCCAGCCTAGATTCGCAATGGCTTTGGCGCTGACATCGGACACGCTCATGCCGACTACAATAGCAACTGTGAGCGGACTGGCGACCAGAGGTTTACCAAACTCGGTAGCTGCGGCATATTCCTCATCAAAATGTAGAGGGTGGGTGTTCATAGTGAGCAGGGTAAACCACGCGTTGTCTTGCTGGGATATGGTTCGACCCGGCAGGTGATGATAAATGTCACCTTCTTTAAAATCGTCAAAATACCTTCCCGGCATAGCGGCGTAACGTTCCATTACTGATTGATTACTCACCTCAATGGGCTCCTTCTAAGCTGTTTTTCGATCTTTTTGGGGTTTGCGGGTACTTCGGCCCCACAGCGCGTCAAAAACTCGTTAAAATGTTCGGACATTTCCCGCAGAGTAGCAAGATTCGGCATGCCGCCCAATCCAATAGACGTAAAAACTAAAAAAGAACCCCCGCTGTATCGGAAAATTGCCGATACGTTGCTGTCTGGAATCAGAGATGGCCTCTTTCCGGTTGGCACACTGTTGCCCGGGGAGCTCGAGCTAATTGAGCGCTTCAGTAGCAGTCGCCACACCGTTCGAGAAGCACTCCGTGTGCTGGAAGATATGGGTATCGTTAAGCGCCAGCGAGGGCGAGGTACTTTGGTGACTTCAACGGAAGCCAGGCCCGCTTTTGTGCAGGCAGTGCGTGACCCCCGTGAGTTGTTTACGTACCCCGAAAACAGCGCATTCCGTGTGCTGGCAGAGGGCAGTGTTGGGGATGAAGATCACTGGCCCGGTAAAATTGGCGAGGGGGTAGACGAAAATTGGGCGCGTATTGCAGGTCTCAGAACCCTGCATGATGGCAGCCCTTTTTGTTGGACCGATATTTATGTGCTCCCCGATTACGCGATGATTGCACAGCAGCTTGGCCGAACGAAAAGCCCTGTTTACGAACAAATCGCTGAGACTTTTGGCGAAACCGTGCAGCGTATCAGCGTAGAGATTTGCGCTGGCAGCTTAAGGGGCGAGCGTGCGAAAGCCCTTTTGGTTGACGAGGGAACACCTTCACTGGTGTTGTATCGACGCTACCGCGGCAACGGTAACCGATTGTTTGAAGTCTCAGTAACTGAGCATCCCGCAGATAGTTTCAGCTACTCCCTTGAATTTAATCGTGGTTGGCAAGCCGCCGAGCACTGGTCCTGGAGTAAATAGGTATGGCACAGAGAGAGCTAGCGGTTATTCGCAGTTTTATGTTTACCCCTGCGAATCATCCCCGTCGCGTTGAAAAAGTTTTTCAGATTGGTGCCGACGCAGTCATCCTAGACTTAGAGGACGCCGTCGCGGTTGCAGAAAAAGTTGCTGCCCGGGACGATGTCATTGCTGCATTTTCTGCGTCTGGGCGTGACTGTCTGCACTATGTGCGCATCAATAGCATTGATACCGAATACTGGCTTGACGATATTCGAGCTACCGTTGGTCCTTGGCTTGACGGAGTGGTTGTGCCGAAGGTGGAATCCGCTGCGGCACTGCTAGAGGTTGAGGGCGCAATTGCTGAGGCCGAAAGCACGGCCGGTCTTGAGGTGGGCAGTCTCGATATTTTGCCAATTATTGAAACGGCAAAGGGTGTCGAGACTGCCGCTGAAATCGCGACTGCAGGCTCCAGAATACGCCGACTCGCCTTTGGTGGCGGAGATTACACCCTTGATCTAGATTACGAGTGGAGCTCGGATGAGGACGTGCTGGCTTATGCTCGGGCGCGGTTGTCTCATGCCTCTCGGTTGGGCGGGTTGCAGCCGCCGATTGATACGGTTGTTCTTCAGATTAAAGACGATGAGCGTTTTACTGCGTCCGCACAGCGCGGACGCAAGTTTGGGTTTGGTGGAAAGCTCTGCATACACCCCAGTCAGGTACCGTTAACAAATTCAATCTTTTCGCCCTCAAGCGAAGAAATTGCTCATGCGAGCGCCGTCGTTGCGGCATTTGAGGCCGCTGAAGCCACTGGTTCAGCGTCGATTCAGCTCGATGGTTATTTTATTGATTATCCGATTGTCTACAAAAGCCAGCGCATTCTTGCCCTCGCAGCGCTGTTGGAGCAGCGAGAGGTTTCTTAAGCCGCCGGCGTCACCTATAATGTCCGGACATTTAAGGAGGCGCAGTGACTAATACACCAACCCATCAAGATTCGTTGACGCGGCGTATTGCAACGTCATCCCTAGCTTTGCAGGGGGAAGACGTTGCGCCTGAAATAATGGCGTATACCAAGAGCTGTATTGCCGACGCGATCGGCATAGGGTTTGCCTCGCATTATTACGACTTCGCAGAGCGTACCGTGGCGGGTGTGAGAACCCTCGCTAGCCCCGGTACGGGTGTCGTGATTGGGCTGGAGGATACCTTGGCGCCCAGGGATGCGGCGCTGTTAAATGGGACCTTGGTTCATGGTCTAGATTTTGACGATACGCATTTGGCTTCAGTCGTACATTGCTCGGCGAGTGCGTTGCCCACCGCCCTAGCGCTAGCGTCGGAGAGAGCGGTTTCGGGTACGGACTTACTGTTGTCATGCATTATTGCTACTGAGGTTGATGCTCGCCTGGGAAGCGCAGCGGGTGGCACCTTTCAGCAGCTTGGATTCCATCCAACGGGTGTTGTGGGTATTTTTGGTGCCACCGTTGCTGCAGTTCGACTGCTGGGTGGCACTATCGATGAGGCCGTCCGCGCCCAGGGAATTGCCCTGAGTATGGCTGGGGGAAGTATGGCTTTCCTTGATACGGGAACATGGACCAAAAGATTACATCCGGGCTGGGCTGCGCAATCCGCTCTGGCCGCGGCCAGGTTGGCCCTAGCGGGATTTGAGGCCCCACCTGAAGCCTATGCAGGGCGCTATGGGTTCTATGCGTTGTTCACGCAGAATGCTGACAACGTGAATAACGTAGATTGGTCCAGTGCCTATCAAGATTTCGCGATGGAGTCTGTGGCGATAAAACCCTATCCGATATGTCATTTCAATCACGCTCCGGTAGACGCGGCATTGCATTTGCGTGCTCAGCACGGACTCCGTCCAGACCATATCGAGTCGGTCACGATAGGGCTGCATGAGCGACAGTTCGCTGTGGTTGTCGAACCCGTAGCACGTAAACAAAGGCCTGAGAGTGAATATGAGGCCAAGTTCAGTGTCGCCTATGCGGTGGCAACCGCCTTGGTTCGCGGGGAATTAGGGCTGCGTGAATTAGAGCTCGAAAGCCGAACTGATGAAGAGATTTTAGGGCTAACCCCGCGCATTCATTGCGTACACGACGATCGCTCCAATTATCCACAGACCTTCTCCGGTGGGGTTCGTATCAAGATGCGCGATGGCACAGTGTATGAGCATTTTGATGCGGTCAATCGGGGCGCCGAAGGCCGTTTATTAAGTGTGGGTGACGTTAAAACGAAGTTTTTCCAAAACTGCCGCTTAGTGCTTTCTCAAGCACGGACAGAAGCGGTCTGGGAAACGATTATGGACGTCGACAAGCAAGACGATTGCTCGACGTTATTAGAGGCCCTTAAAGGGCTAGGTGACCATAGGTTGACTGCGAACTAACTTAACGCAGTGGCGAGGAGTACAACATGCTGATGAAGTCTGGCGGAAAAATTATGAGCGCCGAAGAATACCGCGAAAGCCTGCGCAGTTATTCGCCTACGGTTTATGTCGATGGCGACCTGATAGAGAGCGTTGCGGATGAGCCGAGGTTAGCCCCAGGTATCCGAGCCGTTGGTGTTACCTACGATTTTGCTCAAAAGCCCGAGTTTGGCGGCGTGATGCTGGCTGATCAGGCGAGCTCAGGCAAGACGGTCAATCGCATGCTGCATATTAATCGGCATTCCGAAGATTTGCTGAGCAAACTTGAGGCCGTGCGCTTATTGTGTCGTGAGAGTGGTTGTGCACAACGCTACCTGACCCATGATGCGCTCAATGCAATTTATCAGTCCACTTGGCGTATGGCTGATGAAACCTCAGGTAGTGAGTATCACTCCCGGTTCATGGATTATTTGCACGATATTCAAGATCGCGACCTGACCCTTGGCGTGGCTATGACTGACGCCAAAGGGGAGCGCAGTTTGCGGCCGCACGCTCAGTCTAACCCCGACGTGTACGTGCACATCAGTGAGCGTCGGGCCGATGGCATTGTGCTGTCAGGTACCAAGGCAATTGTGACGGGTGGCCCTTATATGCACGAGCTGCTGGTGATGCCCTGCCGGACGATGGTGAAAGGTGACGCTGACTTTGCGGTTTGTTGTGCCGTTCCTATCGACGCCAAAGGGCTGACCGTGATCGCCCGTCCAGCGGGACGTCCGGGTCAGGCCGCCGCTAAATTCAGCGCACAATATGGGCAGAGCACAGCGGTTTGCCATTTTTCCGAGGTTTTTGTGCCTTGGGATCGGGTGTTCATGGCTGGGGAATGGAACCAGACTGAGCACCTCGTGACTTCTTATGCGAACCATCACCGTCACAGCTGCATTGGTGCCAGGGCAGGATTTGGCGATCTTCTCATCGGGGCAGGCGCGCTAATGACCGATGCCAATGGTCTCGATATGGACGACGTCTCGCATTTGCGGGAGACCATGGTTGAGCTGATTAAAATTGTTGAAGGCTTTTACGCTTGTGGTGTCGCGGCATCTGTTTATGGCATTCAAGATCCCTGCGGCTCTTGGATGCCAGAGCCGGTGTTTTCCAATATCGGTAAGTTACTGCTGGCGACACAGATCTACGATATGCACCGAACCGCTCATGAGGTATCGGGGGGGTTGATTGTGGCCCTACCCGGACCGGATGAAGACCATAATCCGGCAACGGCGGGGGATCTCGCGGCAGTCCTCTCAGCGCGTCCCGATGTCCCCTATGATAAGCGTATGGAGGTTTCGCGCTTTATCGAAGACTTAACAGCCTCTTCGACCGGCGGTTGGTACTCAGTGATTAGCCTTCATGGTGGCGGTTCTCCCCAAGCGATGAAGCGTGAGATCTATCGGCGCTACCCGGTGGAAGAAAGAAAGGCACTTGTGGAACGCCTGCTTGATCGCGGTGTGGCTGAAACAGGCAGCACGGGTGCGCCAGATCGCCAGAAGCAACCGGGGCAATGTTGCGCAACCGGCTGTCAGGTGCCCGAATCGGGCCAAGGGCCAGAGCAAGAATCAGACGGCTAAGGCATGCTCATCAGGTACGAAGGGCACGTAAGCGCGCGATTAGTGCCTCGCAAAGCCAAGAAAAAGGGGCAGAGCGCCCCCAGCGTTCTGGCAGCGGCGGCAACTTTAAACGGGTACCGCTAGAGCCGCTGGCGGCAAAATAGTTGTCCGCTTCATGAGTCGATCGTGACTTTGGTCAAAGGGATCCCGACGATGCATGGTGCAGGCATTGTCCCAGAGCAATGCGTCACCCGGTTGCCACAAATGTGAGTAGACATAGCGGGGCTGCACCGTCCAATCAAAGAGATAATCAAGCATGGCCCGGCTATCGGCTACTCCCCATCCGACAATTTCGGTCGTCATGCCGGGGCATAGGTAGAGGGCTTTCTCACCCGTTATGGGGTGGGTTCGCACGATGGGATGCTCAATGTCTGGAGAACGTTTCTTTTGTTCATTGCTCGTGGGGACACTGTATGCGCTGTTAAAAGCCTCATAGGATTGTACGGCGCGCGCGCCCTCAAGTCGCTGCTTGACCTCTTCGGGCAGCTCCCTATACGCCGATGTCATGTCGGCAAATTCTGTGTTGCCCCCGGTTGGTGGCAGGGTATGGGCCATTAACAGTGAGCCAACGGCAGGACGGGGTAAATAAATTTGATCGTAATGCCAACCTACTTCGGTGTCGGCAAGAATGCCCATTTTCTTTCCGTTGTTTTGCATATTTGAGACGTACAGAACCTCGGGAAACTCTGACGAAAGGTATTCGGTGCGAACGTGAATTTCGAGGTCGCCAAAAACGCGGCTAAAGGTGACTAGGGTTTCTTCATCGAGATTCTGGTTTCTAAATAAGAGCAGCTTATGTTTGGCCCACAGAGACTTTATGGCCGTGTTTTCCTCGCCAGACGTTGTCGAGGAGATTGTGTATTCAGAAACTTCTGCACCGAAAGTGGCAGCCAGAGGCCTTGTGTTGAGCATAATGTCACCTGTATTCGGTTCAAAAAATCAATTGTACGGACATTTGCTGGCGAATCAAACCCGTAGTTCAGGATTTGGCTTTTTGGTACGCACTACGCCACTCGAGTAGCGCCACACTGAGGACAACTAAGGCAGTTCCTAGTAACTGCAACACGGACAGCCGTTCGTCATAAATTAGGTAAGCCATAAAGGCGGTTGCCGGTGGACCGACAGTGCTGAGCAGGGCGCCTCGTGATGCGCCGATTCGTCGTATACCCTCGGCGACGCAAAACAAGGGTAATACCGTTGCAAAGACCACAAGCCCCAGCATGATCGGTAAACTATTCCCCGGCAGTTCAACGTTGAGCCAACCCATGATGAGGCCATGATGAATAAAAAAAGCGGTGCCAGCGGCCGTCATGGCAGTGAGGGTAAAGGTGGCTGAACTCATGTTGCGAGTGAGTGCGCCGTTGGCCATGAAGTAACAGGCGATTGTGACAGAGCAAAAAAGCACCCAGAACACCCCCTGCCATTGATCAGATGAGAGTTGTGTATCGGCAGCGCCAGTGACCAGCAAAACCCCTACAGAGGTCGTTCCAAGGGCTAGCATGGTGGATCCGGAGGGGATCGTCCTCGTCGTAATGGCCGAAAACAATACAACCATCGCGGGATAGGAAAAAAGCAGGGCACGTTCCACGTTCGCCTGAATCAGCGTCAGAGCATAAAAATTGGCCAATGCGCCAAAATAATAGCACCAGAGCCCGGCGGCAGCGGCAGCGATTAAATGCATGGCGGTAGGCTTGGGGCTGGGTTTTCCTCTAAACCGATGGGCACTGACGGCTGCGACCAAAATGAACCCTGGGATAGCCAAGACTGAACGTACTGCAGCGACATCATGATAGGTCATGCCCTGAGCATAGAGTGCTTTGGCAAAGAGCCCCTTAGCGGCCAAAAGTATGGCCCCTAAGGCAACGAGGAGTGCACCTATTAGCCCGCTTCGGGCATCCGTGCTAATTATCGGGCGCCTTGGTGGAGTTCTGTGAGCACCTCATCGGTTGTCAACACGCGCGCCCACAGTCTTTTTAGCATAGTCAGGGTGGCGTTCTGCATTTCATCGCTGTCTGTTCCGGTGCCGTCACTGACAACGACCACCCGATACTGAAGGTCGCAGGCTTCCATGGAGGTCATAGCGACACAGTTGTTAGTAGATACGCCCACGGTTACCACGGTTTTGATGCCCTTGGCTCGGAGGGTGGTATCTAGGCCGGTGGAGCAAAAGGCACCCTGGGTCGTTTTGTTAACAACCAATTCACCGGGTTGTGGCTGTAACGGGGCGACGATCTCATGTTCTTTTTGCCCTGCAATATTGTTTGTGGCGCGAATAATAGGTGCCATATGGGCCGGGGCATCGCTCGCGTCGGGAGCGTTGGCACCGTAGGTAACGTAAATCACTTCAGCCCCCAGCTTTCGGAAGCCGGCTAATAGCTTTTGAATGTTAGGGATCAAAAGTTCGTTGATGCGGTTGAAGCGATAGGCGGCACCCTCAAATTCACCGCGGTCGGCGAGGAGCTTGCCCAATCCCATATCGGGGTTACCGGTAGCGTTTTGCATATCAATGACGACCAAGGCGGTCTCACTGGGCGTGATGGCAAAATTCTGGCTAAAGGCATCGACGAATCCCGGCTGGCTATGATTCATTTTCAGTGCTCTCTTGAAATGTTCGTACATTTTACGCCATATTGCGACTCCACCCCAAACGACACTCTCAACATCGAGGTTTGTAGCGATGGATCAGTTTGAACGCGCAGGATATGGGCAGAGAAATATTGGTTTTGGCGCAAGACCTGCGCTGTTAATGGTTGATTTTCAGCTGGGGTTTACTGACGGGGTAAGTCCCATTGGTCGCAGTGAGCATATTCAAAGTGCAGTAGACAACACCCGCACGTTGCTTTTGGCGTGCAAAGCGAAAGGGATTCCGGTGGCCTCCTGTCGCGTGTCTTGGGGTGGCCCCGATGAAATGACGCATTGGAAAATAGAAACGTTATTCGACGGTAGCTTTTATCACGGCCATCATTGCACTGAGCTGGACCCACGCATAGCAGATCCAGACTACGTGTTTGAGTTCATAAAAACCGCACCGTCGATTTTTTATGAAACACCGTTGAAGCCTTGGTTGGTTACTCACGGTATCGATACGACCATTGTCACGGGTTGCACCACCTCGGGCTGTGTTCGAGCATCGGTTGTCGATAGTTTTTCAGCGGGTTATCGCACGATTGTTCCCGCAGATTGCTGTGGCGATCAGGATGCAGAAGCGCATGCGAGCAATCTTCGCGATGTCGATCGGCGCTATGCAGATGTTGTCGATTTACAAACGGTTTTAAATCACATTAACGGTTCCTAATTTTTTAATTCAAGGAGAGTACGCCATGCCTGTGGCCCACATTAACGGACACAATATGTACTACGAAGTCCACGGCGAAGGTCCGCCCGCGGTTTACATTGGCGGGTGGGATACCTTTTGTCATGGCCGCAGCCATTTTCTGGCTCGGGGTATGACTGACAATTACAGCACCCTGATAATTGATTATCGCGGTATTGGTGAGTCCGACGATGATTTGTCGATGACACCCTCTACGGAGCTGTTTGCAGACGACATCGCGGCGCTGCTTGATCATCTCAATATGAAGTCAGTGTATTTTGTGGGGTTGGTGGGCATGGGGGCGTGCATAGGACAGTGGGTTGCCCTGAAACGCCCTGATCTCGTGCGATGCATGGTCAATATGGGTTGTTGGACATGGGCGGATCCCATGTTGTCAGATCAGCTGCAGTCTTTCGGTGATATTCATGAACATGCCGGTTTCGCCGCGTTTCAGGCGATGGTGGCGTCGTATTCTTTCCGACCCGATTACTACAACACCCATCGGAATAAGTTAATGGGTCCGGGAGGTGTATGGGGCAGTTTAGAGGGGCGAATACCGGCTCACTTACGTTTCATTCAGGCCTGTAGAGGACACGATATTCGCCCGCACCTCAAGGATATCGCGGCGCCGACCTTGGTTCTGCATGCGGGACAGGACGTGATCACGGGCCCGCGCACCACCATGCCGTTGGAGGAGGGGTTGCCCAATAGCACGGGGGTCATGATGGAGCAGGTTGCCCATGTGGTTGCAGGTAAAGACGAAAAAATCGCGTTTTGTGACATCCTGTTCGACTTCCTCCAAAAGCATTAATCCAAGGGGCACCCGTAGACTCGCGGGCGACCGAGCATGGGTCGCCTAGTTTCTTTTTGTCTCGCTGGCGCGCGGGTCACCCCACGTCTTTGGGTAGCGTCTATTAGTAGGGTTTGAAGCGGCTAACGGCGCAGAAAGGCGCGATAATGCAAGATAAACCTACACAAGCAAATACAAGCCAAAAGAAGAGTGAATCAGGGAAGGGTTCTCGCCAGCGAAGTGACTAGGGGAAGTCTGTGCCTATGAAACGGCTATCACCTATTGGGGTCTGATAGAGCTATGCCGGATCTTTCGTTCTGTAGCGCTTGCCGCTAGTTCAAAGCCTATTGGGGTACCGCGTCCCCTCGTGGCTACGGGCCGCGGACTCAAATATTTTAGGACAGCAACAGAGGGTTAAAGCTTTTAAATGGCGCCAGAGGCTTTCAGATCGGCCAGATCATCTCGCCCTAATTCATCACCCAGAATCGTCTCATTATCGGCGCCCAGGCCATTACCGCAGCGGGTCACAAGTCGCTCGCCGTCTATTTTAATGGGGTTGCTGAGCGCGCGATATTCGTCGACGACGCGATGGGGTACCGTTTGTATCATGCCTGTAGCCTGAACAAAGGGGTTTTCCAAAGCCTCGGGCAGTGTGTTGACAGGTGCGACAGGGATTTTCGTTTGAAGGACGCCAAACCAATGTTCTGTGGTGTCAGTCATTAAAATGGTGTCGAGCACATCGGTCAGCTCATCGCGGTTATCTGCGCGGGCGCCCATCTTAGCAAACCGCGCGTCGTCGGCGAGCTCAGGATGGCCAATATTTTCGATGAGAAGTTCCCAGAATTTCTGCGTCATACACATTAGGAAAATCCAGCCGTCTTTAGTGCGGTAAAGCTGAACCGGCGTGTTGTATGGGTGGGCTGAGCGCGCTACTCGGTTGGTCTCAATGCCGTGGTTCATATACCACGTGCCTGGGTAGGTTAATTGGTGTAGTGCGACATCGAATAGCGTGACATCAACATCTCGGCCGCCGTGCTTGCTGCGACCGAGCAGTGCCGACACGCAGCCCAGTGCCGCGACGACGCCAGTCATGAAGTCGATCATTGATAAACCAAAGCGAGCGGGAGGTGATTCGGGCTCTCCGGTAAGCCCTAAAAAGCCACACTCTGCTTGCATAAGGTAATCATAGCCCGGCCACTCGGCGCGATCATTGTCACGACCATAAGCCGATATGTGTGTGCAAATAATGTCTGGCTTTATGACTTGCAGAGTTTCGTAGTCGAGACCCAGTTTGGCAGGTTGGCTACCCCTGAGATTATTCCAGACAACGTCAGCAGTGCGCACTAAATCCTCAAAAATGGCGCGACCTTCTGGGCTTTTCAGGTTTACAGTAACGCTGCGCTTCGAGAGATTGAACGCTTGAAAATAAGCGCTGTCATCATCAGCCAGAGTGACCGCACCTGACTGACGCGAAGGATCGCCTCCGGTCGCTCGGTTCTCGACTTTGATCACGTCTGCACCGAGCTCAGCTAGGTACATGGATCCGTAGGGACCGGCACCAAACTGTTCAATTGCAATAACGCGGATGCCCTCTAAGGGTTTGTCCATTTTCGGCTCTCAAGTGTTCAGGTGGATTGATGGCAGTGTCTTGCACGCTCCCGCAGATTGGTGCATGGTGCAGTGTAACGGTTATAGGCAACAAATGTCCGGTCAATTGAATTATTGTCCTACAGTGATTGCTAATTACTCCAAAAAATCAGTCAGGAGGCCTGACATGACTTACCGCTTAGGTGTCGACGTTGGTGGCACATTTACCGACCTTATCCTCGTTAATGAAACCAGTGGAGATATCCACACCGCCAAGGTGCCGAGCACCCCCGACGATTCTTCGGTGGGCGTTATGAATGGTGTCGAGCGTGTGTGTGGTAACGCAGGCATCGACCCATCTGAAATTTCTCAGGTTATGCACGGTACGACGGTCGCTACCAACACCGTGCTGACGGGTTCGGGCTCCAAAGTGGGTCTGGTGACAACACGTGGCTATAAACAGGTACTGCAGATTGCACGCTCCTATGTTCCCGGTGGCTTGGGTGGCTGGGTGATCTACAACAAGAGCGACCCACTGGCGCCACTAGCGTGCACTATCGAAGCTGACGAGCGCATGGGAGCAAACGGTAAGCCTGTGCGAGGCTTAGACACTAAGGCTCTCGAGAAAGCGATGGCGCAGCTTAAAGAAGAAAATATTGAAGCTCTCACCGTGTCTTTGATCAATTCTTATGCGAACCCAAAGCACGAGAAGGCGGTGGAAAAGGTGGCGCGCAAAGCATTGCCCGGCGTTCCGATTTCGTTGTCTTCTTCTGTGGTGCCGGAGATGCAGGAATACGAGCGGACGATTACCACAGTTGCTAACTCCTACGTGCGTCCCAAGGTTGCCGAATACGTCAAAAACCTAGAGAAAAAACTCAAGAAGGGTAACAAGAATATTCAGCTCAATATCCTTCGCTCTGACGGGGGTATGGCGTCGGCAAAATTGGCGCAGCAGCTGCCAGTGAATCTGCTAATGAGCGGGCCAGCTGGAGGTGTATCCGGAGCGGTTTGGGTGGCCAAGCAAGCAGGATTTGAAAATCTTTTGACCTTTGATATGGGTGGAACTTCCACCGATGTGGCACTCGTTCAAGATGGCAAGGCCCATCTTCGCCGCGAGACCACTGTGGGTGACGTCACTGTACGCGCCTCATCGGTTGATGTTCGGACAGTCGGTGCCGGTGGCGGTTCTATTGCTCACGTTCCCGAGTTGACCGGGGCACTTCGTGTCGGCCCGGAAAGCGCGGGTGCTCAGCCTGGTCCTGCGGCCTACAACAAAGGGGGCGAGCTCCCCACCGTGACCGATGCCAACGTGGTATTGGGCTATCTCCCCAGTGAGGTTCGTCTGGGCGGTGACATGGAAATACGCAAAGACTTGGCTGAGAAGGCGATCAAGCCCGTTGCCAAGGCATTGGGTATTTCCGTTAAGCGTGCTGCGGCGGGCATTATTGATATCGTAAACGAAAATATGTACGGCGCCTTGCGGTTAGTCTCAGTGGAACAGGGCTTTGACCCTAGAGACTTCGCACTTATCGGCTTCGGTGGCGCAGGTCCCCTTCATGCAAATGCCTTGGGGCGACTGATGAACAGCTGGCCAGTGATCATTCCTCCAGGCCCCGGCGTTTTGTGTGCTTACGGCGATGCGACGACTCGAGTTCGGGACGAAGCATCACGAACGTACATTCGACGATTCGCCGATACGACAACAGCTGATCTTGCCAAGATCTATGAAGAGCTCGCCGCCAAGGCGCTTAAAACACTGGCTCAGCAGGGCGTGCCCGATAAAGACTGCAGCGTTTCTTGTCAGGCCGATATTCGCTACCAGGGACAGGGTTTACAGCTGACTGTCGACTTCGACCTGAAAGCTCTTAAAAAGGGTGATCTGGCGATTATCGGTGACCCCTTTGATGAGATGCACAAGCAGCTATTTACCTTCGCGTTGGACGCCGACAAAGAAATTGTGAACTTACGGGCTGTTGCACAAGGTAAGAGTGCTGAAATTGAGGCGCGTAAGTTGCCCAGGTCAGGTTCACGGACCCCAGTTAATGCAGCGAAGCTCGGCAACACCACCGTATTCATGGATGGCAAGGATATGGAAGCAACGCTGTATCAACGCGATAAGCTCAAGGCGGGTAACAAAATAGAAGGGCCCGCTGTTGTGCTTGAAATGGATTCCACGACGGTCATTCTTGCGGGTCACACCGGCAACGTCGACGAGTTCGGCAACATCTTGATCGCACCGACTTCTTAGGGGAGACGAACAATGCCTGCAACAATAGTAGAGACCAACAAAGACAAGTTTTCCCTGATTGATATCGATCCCATTACCCTCGATATCATTGAAAACGCAATGATGAACGCTCGGCATGAGATGGACGCGGTACTGTTTCGCACGGCCATGTCACCGGGCATCCGGGAACAGCACGACGAGTTCCCCATGATTGCCAATCTCGAGGGCAAGATGGTGGTGGGCCAGTTTGGAAGCTTTATCCATGGCTTCAAAGAGGCTTACAACGGAACCATCGAAGAGGGCGACCTGTTTTTAACGACCGACCCTTATGCTTGTAACGGCGCCATTAGTCACATCAATGATTGGCTGTTGCTGCGTCCAATTTTCAAAGATGGGCGATTAATTGCCTATGCCGCTATGTTTGGACACATGACCGACGTGGGGGGCAAGGTACCTGGCAGCCTCCCAACGGATGCTCGAGAAATCTTTGAGGAAGGTATTCGTATTCCTCCTACCAAGATTTATAAAAACGACGAGCTGCAAACCGATTTGTTGGAGCTCATTCTTCACAACTGCCGCATGCCTAACTGGAACCGCAGCGATTTCAATGCTTTGGTAGCGGCGATTCGCACAGCCGAGAAGCGTGTCATTGAAATGGCAGGGCGTTTTGGTGATGACGTCTTTTACTCAGCTCTTGATGAGTTGCTCGCGCGAAACAAGCGCGCGATGGGCAAGCTTATTAAAAACACCGTGCCCGAAAAGAAGCAGTTTTTTGAAGACTACATTTGTGATGATGGCCTGGGTATGGGGCCGTATAAAATCAAGTGCGCCATGTGGCGAGAAAAAGACAAGGTGATTTTCGATTTTGAAGGGACCGACCCCCAATCGATCAGCTCCATTAACTTCTATCTAAACGAAGAAATGTTCAAGATGTTCTGTGGGGTTTACATGATCATGGTGTTCGATCCCCAGATCATGTTTAACGATGGTTTCTACGACCTTATGGAAGTCAAGATTCCCCACGGCACGTTGCTCAAGCCCCAAGAGCCTGCAGCGTTGTCGTGTCGAACCCACGCCTTGGGCCGAATCTTCGATGTCCTGGGGGGGCTGCTAGGGCAGGGCGACCCCGATTTTCTTGCCGGCGCAGGGTTTTCAGACAGCCCACACTTTATGTATTCGGGCTACGATAAAAATGGCGAGTGGTATCAGCTTTACTCAATCGGTTTTGGTGGCGTTCCTGGTAAGCCTTCTGGTGATGGCCCAGACGGCCACTCGCTCTGGCCCAGTTTTACCAACGTGCCTAACGAGTTCCTCGAGAGCTACTTCCCCTTGCGCATTGAAACCTACGAAACGATTACCGACAGTGGCGGTGCTGGCTATAACCGCGGCGGTAATGGCCTGCGTATGGGCTACTGTTTTTTAGAACCTGGCACTATTTCGATACACGACGATCGATGGCTGACCTATCCCTGGGGCGTTAACGGTGGCGAGCCGGGTAGGCGCTCAGAGAAGATACTGGTTCGGACAGACGGGTCACAGGAGCGCTTGCCCAGCAAGTGTGATCGGATTGAGGTGGGGTCTGGAGATATTCTTTACTTCAATACATGGGGCGGGGGCGGCTGCGGAGACCCCCTCAAACGTGAAGTGGAACGTGTGGAGTTCGATGTGCGGGCTGGGCTCGTGTCCATGGACGGTGCTAAGCGTTACGGCGTGGTCATGAATGCCGATCGTCGTGTGAACCTTAAGCGCACGGAAACCCTGCGGGCACGCATGGCGCAGAAACGCGGCAAGGTCCCCATGTTTGATCGTGGCGGTGATATCGAGACGCTTAAAAAGCGTTGTTTGAAAGAAACGGGACTTCAGCCACCTAGGCAGCCCGAATTTCAGAGTTGGGCACTGAAAGTTCTAGAGGGTGGTAAAGCGGCGGCGAGTGGGAGCGTGAAGGTGAAGCGAGCGGCGGGAAAAAAAGCTGCTAAGAAAACCGCTAAGAAGGCGGCGCCAAAGCCTAAGGCGAAAGCTAAAGTTAAGACTAAAGCTAAGACTGCCAAGAAAACGGCCTGAAACCGGAGCCGCAGGGGGCATTAGCCCCCTGTTTCCAGAGATGAAGGAGCACTCTACATGAAGTTTGGTGTATTCCTGCCCAACGGCAGTAACGGTTATATTCCTTCTGCGGGTAGCCCGGTTTATCAGCCGACCTATCAGCACAATCTCGACATATCCCTCGCGGCCGAAAAACACGGCTTAGACTTTGTCTTATCAATGATGAAGTTCCGTGGGTTTGGTGGTGAGACCGGTTATTGGGACAGTTGCCTAGAGTCCTTTACGCTCATGGCGGGCTTGGCCGCTGCCACCGAAACCATTGGTTTATTTCCTTCCATATCGATCCTGAGTCAACACCCGGCAGTGGTGGCTCGTATGGTGGCGACCATCGATGATATTAGCGACGGTCGCTGTGGTCTTAATATCGTGACCGGGTGGAATCGCCCTGAGTATGCCCAGATGGGCATGTGGCCCGGTGATGAGCACTACCAGCGGCGCTATGACTACGCGGGAGAATATGTGCAAATTTTGCAGGCCCTGTGGCGTGACGGGCGTGCCACTTGGGAAGGCGAGTACTTTCAGCTGGATGACTGTTCCGTATTACCCCAACCCAAACGCGATATTCCACTGGTCTGTGCAGGGCAGTCCCCCGCCGGTCGACAGTTCGTAGCCCAATACGCCGATCATCAGTTTGTGCTGACGAGTGAAGATAATTTGGTCACCTCGGTAAAAGATATTCGCGCCAAGGCAGCCAGCACCGGGCGTGATGTGGGAATTTATGCGTTGTTTCATCTCATTGTGGCCGATACCGACGAACAGGCCCGAGCTGAAGTTGACGCTATTATTGACGGCGCAGATCACGGTGCGATTAGCAACATCCTTGCCAGCGCTGACTTAGATACCAATACCGGTGGCACGGCGGATCAACTTAAGGCTGCACTTAACCAGAGCGTCGAGGCGGGCAACATGGCCTTTATGGGTATTCCAGTCATCTATGGCTCACCCGACACCGTGGTGAGCCGCATAGAGGGCATTGTGGAGCGTACGGGGATAGACGGTATGCTGTTCAGTTGGCCAGACTTTGTTGGAGGTATCGAACGCTTTGGAGCTGAGGTGTTACCCGCTCTCAAACTTTAACCCAGGCCTGGGTTCAGCCGTCGTTTTCTACCTGAGAAACGACTGCGCTGTAGTCCCGCTCTTCTGAAGCCTCTAGGTCTTCGAGTTCCCCCACGATAATACGTGTAACCTCTTTGAAAATGGTCTGGTGGCGCGCGGCACGGGCCTCCATATCCGCATCTGACAGTGCGTATCGCTCAATATCTTCACTAGAAAATACGCCTTTCTCGGCCGCCACCCGCTCTAAGGTATCGAGCCGGTCCCGTGTCACCGATAACTCGCCGGTCAGGGCCATAACCATAGAAAGCAGACGATCAACATCAGGGTCGGAGAAATAGTAGGGGCGTTTCCCCTTGGCTTTACGCTGAAGGGTGATTTCAGATTCGTCTTGACTCATTTTTGGCACCCGTAAATAAACCAGACACCGCCGCCCCCGAAATCGCCACCCTGAAAAGTGTTAGTGCGCTTGGTTTCCTGAAAAGCACTTGGCACCATGATTTGAATGGGCTTGTGGTTTTGAAAACCGGAATCTTTAGCCAGGGCTTCAAGGTCTAGCAAATGACTCTTTCGCCAAAAGGGCTCGTTGTTGTTTTCACTATCCCAGTCAAAGAGGAAGGTGTCGAAGGGCGACATGCCCTC
>JAQXAF010000042.1 GCA_029253085.1 Luminiphilus sp.
TAATGAGCGACTCGACGCCTAAAATTCCGCGGTCTGCAGAAGACGACTACAGTGAAGAGAGCCTGGCTGCACGCCAGGCCTTTATTGAAGCCCAAACCGGTGTGGCGTTAAACCACACCAAACAGTACTCCTATGACCCCCACGTCATGGCTGGCAATATCGAAAATATTTGGGGGGTTGCCCAAATCCCAATTGGCGTGGCAGGCCCGCTGCTGGTAAACGGAGAGCACGCTAAGGGCGAGTTCTATGTGCCGATGGCCACCGTTGAAGGCACCATGCTAGCAAGCTACAACCGCGGCATGAAGGTCATTCGAGAGTCGGGGGGAGTCACCACGACGGTGTCTGCGGAATCGATGCAGCGCGCCCCAGTATTTATTTTTGCCGACGCCCGTGACGCCCGTGATTTTCAGGTGTGGTTACGTGCCAACTTTGACGAGATAAAAGCACAAGCTGAGAGCACAACCTCGGTCGGTAAACTGCTTGAGATTGAGAACTACCACGCGCACAACTTCATCGCCACACGCTTTGACTACTCCACAGGCGATGCGGCCGGACAAAATATGACCAGCCGCGCAACCTTTTTTGCCTGTGAATGGATACGCGAGAACTACCCAGGGAACATGCGCAACTACATGCTCTCAGGCAATTTTGACACGGAGAAGAAAACCTCCTCGGTTAACATGCTCAAAGGCCGCGGCCGACGCGTTACCGCTGAAATTACCATCCCTCGCAAAGTGCTCATGGACAACCTGCGCATTACCCCTGAACAAATGCAGTATGGGTATCAGGTGTCGACTCTGGCAGCGTTCATGTCGAACAGCTCCAACAATGCCAGTCACCCCGCCAATGGCTTGGCCGCCCTTTACTTAGCCACGGGGCAAGACATCGCCAATATTGGCGAGTCCAACCAATGCACGGTATATCAGCGCGCTACACGGGACGGCGACCATTACTTTTCGATTACCCTGCCCTCGATCATCATGGCCAGCTACGGCGGGGGTACTAATTTGCCGACCCAAAGCGAGTGTCTGAAAATGATGGATTGCTTCGGCCAGGACAAAGCCCTCAAGCTCTGTGAAATTGCTGCGGGTCTGGTCGTCGCAGGGGAGCTGTCCTTAGCGGCGGCTACTCGTATCGATAAGGCAACCCGCACCAATGAATGGGTGGACGCTCATGAGCGGTTGGGGCGTAACCGTTGATCTGAGATCTTAGACTGGGCGCCTTACACAGTCGCACCATAGCTAGATCCAAAAGAGGCTCTGAGCTATGGCTCAGGGCCCTTTTGGTGTCCCTCTACTGATGTCGCAACAAAAACAAGTCAGGCCACTCGTTTGAACAGCACCCACTTCCCTATAGATCGGATCGGATTGGATTGGCGTGACGCTCCAGCGCACCCTGCGCTATTATCAAGCATAGCTTGTTAAGCCGGAGTCATGCGAGACGATGAGAAACCAAACCGAATCGGGATTTACCCTCGTTGAGTTACTGATCGCCGTAGTTATTGTGGGCGTGCTCACTGCAGTGGCCCTCCCTGCGTATCAGGACTTCGTTAAATCAAGTCGAAGAGCCGATGCTAGAAATGCCCTATTTAACCTTCAAGTTAATCAGGAGCGCTATCGTAGCAATAATCTGAGTTACGCCACTTTGGCGCAACTATCGTCGAGCTACGGTGTCTCAAGCACCTCCGAAGCAGGCCACTACAGTATTTCAGTTACTGTGAATACTGCCTCCACCTATACCGCAACGGCAACACCGGCTGGCAGTCAGATAGGGGACGACTGTGGGACCTTCGCAATTACTAACAGCAGACCGGATACTTCTGGAAATTATGCCGATTCAGATTGCTGGAGGTAAAGTAACGGTCGCTGCACTGCGTCCGATTGAGGTCATTGCGCCAGCACTATTCCAACGTCAACACAGGTAACTGACACAAATAACATGGGTCCACAAAACAATCCCCCTTCTGCATTAAAGCTTGTTCTCGAGCCAAAACGCTGCCTGCAGTACCTATTGGCAATTATTCTTACGCTGCATGCCTTAAGCGCAATTGCGATTTGGGCCGACTTCGCAAATCTCCCCTACCTAGAAGAAATTGGCGAATTCTTTGATGTGGGCTTAGAAAAAAACATCCCCACCATGTACTCAGTGCTGGCATGGAGCCTAGCAGCGTTTGCTACTGGGCTTGCTGCACATAGCGAAGCCATTAGGGGCGGGGCCTTTGTTGGACGATGGCGTGCGCTCGCGCTGATCTTTCTGTTCCTCGCTTTCGACGAGGGCACGACCATCCATGAACATATCGGTAGCTATTTAAAAGATTGGGAATTGCTCCCAGCCACTGGATTGCTACATTTTTTTTGGGTGGTCCCTTACAGCTTCCTGGTCATCCTACTGGCATCTCTATACGCCCCGTTTCTAGATGCCCTACCCACCAGAACAAAACTGGGCTTCATTTTGAGCGGCACCGTATTCATCGGGGGCGCTATGGGCGTAGAGATGTTTAGTGCATCGGTTTATGAGACCAAGGGGGAGGGGCACTCGGTTCTCTATCACGTGCTCTATTCAATAGAAGAGTTTATGGAAATGCTGGGGGTTGCACTGCTGATCTTTTTTGTCCTGGATTATCTCAAGACCCACACAAGGGGTTTATCCGTTTCTTGGAAGCAATGATCTAGTCACTTGAAGACTCAACAGATCAATAAAGGCATTCACGGCGTGGCTGTGCTTCGCTGTCCACGACCACACCAGAAACAACTCAAACCTTCCGCCGTGACCGCGTGTTCACTCGCCCAAATAGAAGACACAAGTATTAGGATTTGCAAAGTAAAAAAGCATCGTTCTAATTTTCATAGGCCTGAGCTGCCGCTTCCACTACCTACTCTGATGCTTGCTTACTCAGCTGCTGCTGCTAGATTTACTCTTGCTAGATTTACTCTTGCTAGATTTACTCTTGCTAGATTTACTCTTGCTCGATTTACTCTTGCTAGATTTACTCTTACTGGATTTGCTCTTGCTGCTTTGGCTACCGCCACAGCTTGCGGAGCCGCTGTTACTGCTACTCCCGCCTGGACAAATGTCTGATGACTTACTTTTGCTTTTGCTTTTGCTTTTGCTTTTGCTTTTGCTTTTGCTTTTGCTTTTGCTTTTGCTTTTGCTCTTGCTCTTACTGGTGGTAGAACTGTCAGGATCACCATCACCACAGTTACCCACACAACCACCAGTCGTAGGCGTGCTAACTGCCATGAATCCTGTGCGTTTGGGGCTGTAGGAATGCAACCCAAACTTGGAATTGACGTCTCCACTCGATTCGTAAGGGTTTTCCCACTCGATGGAAGCCGCAAATTTATCGCGATTGATTCCGGACGTCACCGACACATCTACTATTTCAAAACTCTCTACACTGCGAGTTCCTGCCTCAGTCTCCGGGAAGTCGGTACTAATATCCGATAGCAATGCTGAGTCGTGTTTACCCATATCCATCACGGAAGCAAGACGAACCAGGGCACTGGTCCTATTTTTTGACTCACCCATGGTCTGACCCCAGCCAGCCAAGAGAACGACTGTACCGGTTACGGTAAGAGCCAGTATCAAAGCCGCGACGAGCACTTCAATGAAACCGATACCCCGATTTTTCAAAAAGCTTTTCATGGTGTCAATCTCACTCCACGGTCCAAGAACCGTCAGACGCGTACACTCCGCTCACAGGAAATGCACTGGTAGTCATTCCCCCGCGTTCAGCAGAGATGATTTCAGGCTGTCTGCCTAATTTCGTCATATCACCGTTAATAACTAGCGTTCCCAAAACTTTAAGCCGATGCCAACCGGATGCGTCGCATTGCAGAGTAGCAGCTTCCGGATTGCTGGCAGCTTCAATAAATACCAGACCCACAAACTTATAGCCATTTGATCCAATTCCATTGCCGCTATCGCGCGCTAGCATATCATCACCAGGGCAACCACGGATAACCACGACGGCCGGGTCGCTCAAGGTGCCGTAGGAGTTGCCAAACCAATCGCCATTATTAATCGCCTGGTTATTGAAGCCAGTACCCCCCCCGAACAGGGATAGAGCGCTCCAAGTGAAACCGTCAGTACCAAACGGAACAGCACCTGTTGCTTCAATTAGGTGCACGTTAGGGAGGTTATTTACGTTTGCGTCGAACCAATCTCGAGTTTCTGTAAATATTTGACTCCATAAATCTCCCCCGCTGTTGACCACGACATTAACCGCTTCACCTGATTGTGAAGAGCCTCCACCATTATTGAGATTCCCGTAGCTACTGGGGCAATTGGTGTTGCTGGTGCTGAAGGTGCTCCCCCTCGACAGGGTGGTGTAGTCAGTGCCACTGTCTTTTTTCGAAAAAATGTCTGGCGTCCCCGTCACGTTACTCAGACACCCACTAACCATCAGGGGAGCGTCCAACGCCGTAGCCTGCAAAAGCGTGTTGAGGCTAACCCATTGACTCACCGTCGCGCTTTGCTCCAAATCGTTCTCGCCGCGTCCTACGACCTTTATGAGAGAGCCGCCGTCTGGGTCTGCTTCAAATCCAAAAAACATCGTGTAATCACGAGTTCCGTTCACCCCCCCCATATTGACCATTGGGAATGAAAGTGGCGCAACAACCTCTCGAGCAGACGAAGGCCAAAGAGCTGAAGTGTAGGTATTACCCGCCACGGCCAACCACTCCATACCCGTTGCCATCGCCTCTTCCGCAGCTAAAAAAGCTTCGGTAGAGCTATGTGTATTGGTTGTCAAGCGTACCGAGTCAGTGGTGGCCGTCGTCATGCTGCGCACTGCCAGCAGGGTTAGCAAGCCCAAAATTGCGATAAAAAAAATGGTGTAGGCACCCTGCTGGGGGGCCGTGGCATGAAGGCCATCGTTACGGCGACATAACCTCATGAAGCCGCCTTCTGAATAAGAACCGCATTTCTAGGTTTAGCAAAAATTTCAGTAACAATCTTATTTTCAGGATTACTGGCACACAAACCATCGGCATTTTCCGAATAAGCACACAGTGTGATTTTATACAGCCGATCAATACGACAAGACAGCGATGTGGTGCCACAATCCGCAAGGCTCGTACTCCCATAAGTATCACAAGGCGATGTGCCCACAGCACCCAAGACACACCCATTGTCACCGTCGGCTGAATCTTGATCCACGAGATGCACCGTGAAGGTATCGACAAAGACATCACTTAAGTTGGTCACAGGTACCCAAGCTGAAGTCTCACCAGAGGCATTACATTCAGAGTTACTTGGTGCAGGTGCTCCAGAGGCATATTCATCAGGATGCACGACCACCGTGGCCTCCAATACGTTTGACTGTAACCGATAGCCAAAACGATGATGCAAGGGGACTACATCCCCGACTGTCACAGACGCGCAGGCCGGAAAGTTACTATCGTCACCTGACACGCAATTGTGGTCGCGCACATATGACACCAGCACGCATTCAGTTGTCGCCCCTACCGCTGAAGGCACCCCTGTCGTGCCGAACTCGACAGCCGGAAAATCCCCCTCATCACCCGTAATCGAAGCACCACTGCCTTGGGTTGTTACTAAATAGGCGGTTAGCGCCGAGGGCAACCCTCGAAAACCGGCGCGACGTATGTCATCTGACAGGGACGTGATGGGCGCATACACCTGTTCAGTGCGCTTTGCGGAATCAAAAATGTCTTTCCCGGAACCCACGGTAGTCACGTAAAAGGTCGTGCCAGCAAGGGCAATGAAACTACCGATCGCTATGGTTACCATCAGTTCAGTCAAACTGAAGCCCGCGGACTGCCCAAGCAAAAACTGTCTACAGCCCTTAGCTAGGTGCATGTGCTATACCCCAGGTCTCCATTAGCGGAGCAAACAAAAACTCCACCCAATAAATTTCGCTCTACCTTAACACTTAAGCTTTCTAGCGCAAAAGTGATGGTTCCCACACCACTGACGTTTAAACTTCTCACGGGCGTGATCGAAAACGAAGCAGCGCTGGAGGAAGCCCCCCAACCCGTAACCGCCGCGGTAACGCCTCCAGCGTAATCACTATGGGACCTAGTCACAGTAGGAAGCGTGCCTGTATTGGCAATCGAGTAGGACCAGGTCTGTCCAGATGAACTGTAAGCAAAGGAGACGGAAACACTTTCAGCAAGCCCAAGAGCGAGCGCCTCGGACCGGGCTGTGCGCATGTCAGACAACAAGGTCTCGACAACTGCTTTTAACCGTTGCCGTTTGATAAGGTCTTGAAAGGAAGGTGCTGCTATAGAAACTAAAATCGCCACTACAATGAGGGCTACAAGTAGTTCTACCAAGGTGAAGCCTTTGCCGTAATTTTTCAATAACCTCTCCACAGGACGCCTCTACTAAAGCCGCGTGGCCGCGTCACCACTTTCCCATAACACCTTGGAGTGCAGGCACCACCAGCCCCTAAAACATAGGATCAGCTGAGTTGATGTCGACTTTGCTTGCTTGGGCTCCTCGACACGAAACCCATGCCCGGCGCGTTTAGAATAACACTGTCCCAGCAACAACCACAAAATAAAGCTGAAGTACTCAGGGCCGTTAAAGCCGATTTATTGTTGGAACAGTCAAGGTGGTGGGCCCACCGTTGTAACACAACGGAATCAACGCACAGGGCAAAAAAAGTCCACTACGGTTTTCCCAGAGTACAACGCAGGTGTAAGCTCACGTATCTGTCATTGAGTCTTACTCTGGCCGTTGAAAAACCCTTAGAGTTTGACAAGGGGCGCGGTGCACAATGCTGTAAACTGTCTGCTTTGCTATTGAGGGGCCTCAAATGCTCAAGCTCACTACCCACCCCGTAATAACCTTTGGCGCTTTTTTACTCTGCGCCGCGATCTCTGTTGGTGTCCACAGCGACGCCACGACAAAGCAAGACGCCATACCCGCGCCGGAATTCAGCTTGCCTGCCATTGCTAATGCCGAAGGCGTTATTTCACTGACTAGCTACAAAGGCGCAGTCACTTACCTTGATTTCTGGGCCTCGTGGTGTGGCCCCTGCCGTTTGTCTCTGCCCGCACTCGACGTAATCTATCAGGAACTCGCCCCGATGGGACTCAAGGTCACCGCCATTAGCGTTGATGTAGTCGAGGAAGACGCCTGGGACTTTTTGGCACGATATCCGGTGACGTATCCCGTTGCCATTGACACCGAAGGCAGCGTACCGAAGGCCTATGCTGTCAACGGTATGCCGTCGGGCTATTTAATCGATCGCGAAGGACGCGTCAGGGCCGTTCACGTCGGGTTTAAACGAGGAGATGAAGATGCACTGCGCGCTGAAATTCTGCAGCTACTGGAAGAATAAAATCTGGCAACACTGCCGGCTTTTTTGTCTGCTTGTTTTTATTGGAATAACCGGTTGTTCGAGTCTCGAACCCGTCGCTGCGTGGGAGCGAGGCTACCTCGCAGAAGACGCCATGCAATGGCAATCGAGCACCCGAGAAGCTAAATTTAAGGGTCACGTTTATACCAGTAAAGAAGCATCCTCTGGAGGTAACGGCGCTGCGGGGGGTGGTTGTGGCTGTAATTGAGCGCGGCGTGAATAACACGCCGTCACTAACAACAATTAAGCGGTCACCATTGGTGCGAACACTAGGCGCCGCCGTAGCAGCTCTCCCTGCGTACCAAAGCACCAACGCCGATGCGCCTCCCGAGTTCACCGAGGTGGGCCTGCGTTATAGCCATTACAGCGAGGACAGCTTGTCTGAGGACAAGTTTATTGCCGGGGCTCGCGGTCGCTACGATATCGATGTCACGCAGCTTTGGATTGAAGCACCCATAGGCTCGAGTTGGTCTATCGCTGTCGATGTTCAAAACGACTCCATGAGTGGCGCGTCGCCTTGGTTTGTGGGCACTCAAATCGATGGCAACCCGGGGGTTATTATGAGCGGCGCCAGTATTTACGATAATCGCGTTGAAGTCGGTGCAACCACGCGTTATTTTTGGGCAGACGGTAATGCCGGTTTTAACGTCACACAGTCCAAAGAAGATGACTACGAAGCCTGGGCTATGGCGTTTGATGTGGCCTGGAACAGCGATGATAACTCCAGAACCTGGTCTGCTTCAGCGAGCACCTCAAACGATAAAGTTGAGCCCGTTGACGGTAACATCCCAGTATTTATCGACCGTGAGGACATTGATACAGCCTCAATCTATTTTGGCGTCAGTCAAATTCTTTCGAGCACCGCAATCGTCCGCATTGGCCTTGGCTACACTTTTAGCGAGGGATACCTTTCGGATCCTTATAAACTTTTTGATGCGCGTCCCGATGAACACAGCCGCACGGCACTAAGCGGCGGTTATCGAAAGTTCTTTCCTGAGGCTCAAGGCGCCATCCAAATCGACTACCGCTATTATTCTGACGACTGGGGTACCGACTCCCATACGGCGGAGATAGCCTGGCAGCAAAACTTTGACCGCTTCGCACTCACACCTTACTTGCGCTACTACAGCCAGCGAGAGGCAGACTTTTTCAGTGTGATCGCTGACTTAGATGAAAAGTTTTACGCCGATGATTTTAGACTGTCTTCCTATGGTGCGATGACCGTAGGGCTAAGAAGCTCAATTCAGATTGGCGAATGGCAAATGGAAGGACAGCTCGAACGTTATGAGAGTGATAACGATTGGGGTTTATACGACGGGGAAGCAGCCCCTGCACTGGTGAATTTCTGGCGAGCTACCATTGGCATCAGCTGGCGTTTTGACTAATTCTACAATCGTTACGGAGCATACCTTCAAAGTGATGGGCGGTCCCGCTCGACTGGTTATCGAGCACGCACCAGACCATGCCGCCAGTGCGCGGGTTGCTTGTCAGGCCGTTGAGGCGCTTTTACGTGATCTCGAAGCGCGGTATAGCCGTTACCGCGAGGACAGCTTAATCAGCCAGATTAACCGCCTTGCCGGCACTGGGAAGTTAACGACCGTTGATGAAGAGACCCTCGCGTTGCTGGAGTTTTGTGAACGTTTATGGGAACAAAGCCAAGGCTTGTTCGACCCGACGGCGGGAATTCTCAGACAGGTATGGGATTTTTCCCGGGGGCAGCAAGGCGACGTCAGCGAGCTACCAAATCTGTTAGGCAAAGTGAGCTGGACTAAGGTGGTGCAGAGCGAAGAAGGTATTGCGTTGAGCGATGCCGGAATGGAATTGGACTTCGGGGGTATCGTTAAGGAGTATGGCGCAGACAAAGCCGCACAGTCTTTGCGGGACAGCGGATTCAATCACGCACTAATTGAACTTGCGGGCGACATTGTGGCCGTGGGCAATAAATGTTCGGGTGCACCCTGGCAGGTTGGCATCAGCGATCCTGATGCCCCATCGGAAACCCTAGTTACCATTGAACTGAGCAATTGTGCTCTAGCCACCAGTGGCGACTACCAGCGCTTTATTGAAATCAACGGCCGACGCTACAGCCACTTCCTCAACCCCCACACGGGCTGGCCGGTCGAGGGGGCGGCGAGCGTCAGTGTCATTTCAGACAGCTGTCTGACCGCCGGCGCCGTCGCGACGGTCGCTTGTCTGAACGCTAGCGAGGGAGCAACCGCGTGGTTGACGACGGCGGGGTTACCTTGGCTCCGTGTTGAGCAAGCCGGTGAATGTTCCGGCCCCCTCGCTTTGGCTCATCCAGCCGATGCTATTGGCCGTAACTGAATATCTATCACTAAATTTGGTTTCCCCGCATGCCAGATACGCTCTACTACGATGGTCAGTGTCCTCTCTGCGTTAAGGAGATGGACCGTCTGCGAATCATCAAAGACGAACAGCTGCAGTTAGTCGATATCCATGGCCTCAGTGAACCGAATAGTCCTGTTGATAAAGACCAGCTGCTGCGTGTGCTCCATTTGGAGCGCGATGGCCAAATGGTTACCGGGATTGAGGCCAACGTCGCCGCTTGGCAGCACACCCGTTACGGCGTGCTTTGGCGGTGGATGACCTGGCCACTGATTCGACCCGTTGTCGAGCTCGCCTACAACCGATGGGCCCGCTGGCGCTATGATCGCCTTTACCGTGTGAGCAAATAGAGCATGAGCGATTGGAACGCGCAGGAACTCGAAGCGTTACCCACCCGGTATAGAGGCAACCTGATTAACGGCATCGCCGGATTCAAACCCGCGCTGCTGGTGGGAACCGCCGACGCACAGGGGCAAACCAACCTCGCGGTATTCTCTAGCGTCTTTCATATTGGTGCTAGCCCCCCCCTATTGGGCCTTATTGTCAGGCCCTGCCCCGAAGGTACCGAGCGCCATACCCTCGATAATATATTGGCAACGGGTGTGTTTACCCTGAACCACATTACTGAACCTATGATACCCGCAGCCCACCAAACCTCTGCACGCTACGCTAGGAGCCACTCCGAGTTCAGTGCTACAGAGCTCACAGAAGAGTGGATCGCTGACTTTCCTGCTCCAGCTGTTAAGGAATCTACCGTTAAGCTCGGATTGTCGCTTATCGAGCGTCAAGTGCTTGCCATCAATCAAACACACTTGCTGGTCGCCGGGGTGCAGTGGCTACGATGCCCCGCTTCTGGCATTCGAGAAGACGGGTCAGTTAACCTCGTTGATTTAAACAGCCAAACGGTCTGCGGTTTAGACAGCTATCACGGCGCGACAGCGGGTCGTCGATTTGCCTATGCCAAAACCGACCGCTCGCCCCAGGCCATAATCTGAGTATCGCTGCGACTGAACTTTCCCAAAGTTACGGCGCCATGTCGCGCCGTTAGCCGCCCTCACCAAAAACACTTGCACTGATTTTCCAGAACCCTATCGATGAATTCTGTCGGTGAGCCCTGTCGATGAACCCACCCACTGACCTAGCTAAAAAATACTTAAATAGCATCGCCCGCAGTAACTCAGCTGGGCTTGGCCTGGCTTGGCTTGGCTTGGCTTGGCTTGGCTTGGCGGGCATTTTGGAACTTTATCTCAAGTCCTGAGTCATAGTGCTGTAAAGTCTCCAGTTAATCGATTGAAAACACTCAAGGCACACTATGACAACCGATATAGACCAACAGCCACCCCCACAAAAAAACAATACCGGAATCATTCTTGCCGGGGTGGGCTTTCTTATTTTGTGTGGCTTCTTATATTGGGGCTTTTTGCAGGAAGCGCCGTCCTCTGAAGCAGAGGCCGTTGTGGCGCCAACGCCCGCACCACCGGAGAAGGTGGTTATGCCTGAGCAGCCCACCCTGCCCAACCCCGAGCCCCTTGTAGCATCTGCCGTCGAACCCTCTGTCCCAGTGGAAATAGTGCCAGAGGCCCCTTCGGTAACGCTTGAGGAGAGTGACGCGGTCATCACCGAGTTTCTGCCGCAGCTCAACAGCGGCATGCTAGGACAACAATTTGCAATGAGCAGTAACCGCCTTGAGCGGGGCGTCGCCATTGTCGACAACCTCCGCATGGGTAACGTGCCCTATAAACTTTTACCCGTAGGCCGACCCAGCGGGAAGTTTCCGTTTCAAGATAACGGCCTTGCCGTGACCCTAGATCCCACAGGCTTTGAACGCTATGACGGCCTTGCCAAAACTGTGGCGGGGATTGACGTGGCGGCAGCTGCTACCCTCTATGACCTACTTTCAGTCGTACTTGGAGAGATCTGGTCAGGTCTCGGTTACAGTGACACCACCTTTGACGACGCCGCATTGGGCGCTCTCAACATGATTTTACTCGCACCCGCCACAGATTTAGAAGCGCGGCTATACAAAGACGAAGCGAATTGGCGCTATGAAGATGACAGCTTGGAGACCCTACCCGCTTTGCAAAAGCAGCTTATGCGTATGGGTCCCGCTAATGCTGAAAAAATCCAGGACAAAGCGCGCGAACTGCGCGGGGCGCTGCTTGATCGAAGCACCTAACCCACAAACGGCCCTGAGGGTTTGCCCTCCAATGAGGTTGATGCAGGGGACGAGCGCAACTGCAGGTTTTAGGGCGTCAGGCGCAGGAAATCAGGCTAGGGCGAGCTCGCACAGACTGACGGGGAGCCCGAGGTACCCGGGCTAATCAATATTGCCGCTGGCGTCGTTAATCAGACCCATAAAATGTTCTGGCTCAAAACCTCGATACTGCATGAATCGGGCACGCTTTCCCCACTCACGACGCCTGTCATCGGGGCTATGCTTCATTATCGGCTGTGGAAATTTTCTACCGTACACCTGCTGTGCCTGTTGGTGCCAATCGACCTCTAAATCGGCCGAGGCGGCACAGTCTTGCCAGGACTGCTCAATACCCTTGCCGCGCAACTCCCCATCGAGCCGGCGCGGCCCAATTCCTTTATTGATCAGCTGACGCACCATCGCCGCTGAAAAACGCGCGTCACTCAATAAATCTTCGTCGACGAGCCGTTGTAACTGTTCCATCGCAATAGTTTCAAAATCTTCTTCACGCCCAAAGCGACGCTTTAGCTTCAACTTCAACTCCTCTACCCCATGCTCACGCCGAGCCAATAAATCCATCGCGGCCCGGCGCACATCAGTAGGGTTGAGAGGGGATTCCAAGTCGCTTACTCGGCAGAAGCCTCTCCACTCTCCATTGGCGCCGCTTCCACAACTGCGAGAGGCACTCCCATGGTTTGATGGCGAATCTGATTCTCAATTTCATTGGCTATATCAGGGTGTTCCTCTAAAAAACGCGAGGCATTCGCTTTACCCTGTCCAATTTTATCCCCCTTGTAGGCATACCAAGCGCCGCTTTTATCCACCAGATTGAGCTTAACGCCCCAATCAATGACCTCGCCCATATGGTAAATACCCTCGCCGTACATAATCTGAAACTCAGCCTGTTTGAACGGCGGCGATACTTTGTTTTTAACCACTTTGACTCGAGTTTCGTTCCCGACAACCTCGTCGCCATCTTTGACCGCTCCAATTCGACGAATATCGAGACGCACCGAGGCGTAGAACTTCAGGGCATTACCACCGGTGGTCGTCTCCGGGCTGCCAAACATTACGCCAATTTTCATACGAATCTGATTAATGAAAATAACGAGACAGTTCGTTTGCTTAATGGCCCCGGTCAATTTTCTCATCGCCTGACTCAATAGCCGCGCCTGCAAGCCCACGTGGGATTGCCCCATCTCGCCTTCAATTTCGGCTTTGGGAGTCAGTGCTGCCACAGAGTCGATGACCAAGACGTCAACCGCGCCCGACCGAACCAGCATCTCGGCAACTTCAAGAGCCTGTTCACCGGTATCGGGCTGCGACACAATCATATCGTCCACCTTGACCCCCAACCGCTCGGCATACTGGGGGTCGAGCGCGTGTTCAGCATCAATAAAGGCCGCGGTGCCGCCCTTCTTTTGAGCCTCCGCAATCACCTGAAGCGTCATAGTGGTCTTGCCCGAGGATTCCGGACCATAAATTTCGACGATTCGCCCTTTGGGCAAGCCACCGATACCGAGGGCAATATCTAGCCCCAGGGAGCCTGTAGAAATGGCTGGAATGGCCACCCGCTCCTGATCACCCATTCGCATGACAGTGCCTTTGCCAAACTGTCGCTCAATTTGCGCCATTGCAGCGTCAAGTGCCTTCGCTTTATTGGGGTCCATGCGTTTATCCTCAAGTTAAGACTTAAATTCAAACTACTGTATGTATATTCAGTGTTTTTGTGTTCAGATGCAACCTACTTTAACGCTTATCCGCCAGCTAAGAAGTATCGTCAGTGAGCACATGTCGTTATTAGCGACAGGTTGACCTCAGGTACGGTGTCCTTTACCCAAAACGCCCCAATGCAGGGTCACAACCACGACACGACGGTAAAACCCTACCTGCAACGGCTGCGATACCTGCCCATCCACTCGATCAGACAGGCCGATGAGCCACTCAAGAATATTCGGATGGGCCACCCTGGTCAGTGGAGCCCGCACCGGGCAAACCACCGGGGTAGCGCTGCACCGGTGGATTAACCGTATCTCTGATCGCCTCCTGAGGGCATAGGCCGTAGAATACCGACAACAACTCAATTCACGACTCATCGGGCCCATGTAACCATCATGCCAGAACCTTCCCCACACACACCGATGATGCAGCAGTACCTCGCCATTAAACGCGATCACCCCCATGAGCTGCTGTTTTATCGCATGGGTGATTTTTACGAACTTTTTTTCGACGATGCCAAGGTAGCGGCAGAGGCTCTCGATATTACCCTGACTGCCCGAGGCAAATCGGGCGGCCATCCTATTCCAATGGCGGGGGTTCCTTATCATGCTGCTGAAAATTATCTAGCGCGCCTAGTACGCCACGG
>JAQXAF010000065.1 GCA_029253085.1 Luminiphilus sp.
ATTCTGCTCAAATATGGCAAGCCACAAAAACACAACGAAGTGAGCACCTTGCGAAAAATCATTCACATCGATGCCGATTGTTTCTACGCCGCCATTGAAATGCGGGACGATCCCAGCCTTATCAATCGTCCCTTCGCCGTAGGGGGGAGCGCTGAAGGGCGAGGCGTACTGACAACGTGTAATTATCCGGCTCGGGAATTTGGTGTTCATTCAGCCATGCCCACGTCACAGGCCTACCGCCTCTGCCCGGATCTTGTGGTGGCCCCCGTGAACATTCCAAAATATCGCGAAGTGTCCGTACAGATGCATGAGATCTTTGAGCAGTTCACCGATGTTATCGAACCGCTCTCACTGGATGAGGCCTACCTCGATGTTAGCGACAGCACGCTCTTTGATGGCTCAGCGTCGCGTATCGCCGAAGCGATACGGCAGCAAATAAAAAATGAAATTAATATCACCGTGTCCGCGGGTGTGTCGATTAATAAATTTTTGGCCAAAGTCGCCTCGGATTGGAATAAACCCGACGGCCAAAAAGTGGTCACTCCCGATGAGGTTGACGCATTCACGGCGGCTCTCGACGTGCGAGCAATTCCAGGGGTTGGGCCGGTAACCGCTGAGAAACTCAACCGCATGGGCTTCCAAAAATGCACCGATCTTCGCAGGGCCGAAGCGCAAGTGCTTAAACGACGTTTTGGCAGTTTCGCTCAGACTTTGATGGAGCGGGCCCATGGGCGGGATAATCGTCCGGTGAATACCAGCCGGATTCGCAAATCACTCAGCGTAGAGCATACCTACACGCAAGACCTCAAGAACGGTCAACCTTGCTTTGATAAACTACCGGGGCTGCTCGAGGAACTTAGAGGTCGAATCGACAAGGGGAAGCTGGTCCCGCGGATTCAAAAAGCTTATGTGAAAGTTAAGTTCAGTGACTTCTCGACCACTACCGTAGAACGCGTGGGCACCGCCGCCACACTGACTGACTATCAAGAGCTGCTGGCGGATGGCCTTGCAAGACGCGACCTGTCGGTACGTCTGCTGGGTCTTGGTGTGCGTTTAAGCCCTGATTTTCCCGAGCATTTCGAACAGCTGCCCCTGCGAATAGAAGATCACGATGACTGAGCACCACGCTGCTTCTCATCATTACACCAGATAACCCACACCCCAATATACGGCCATCGCCAAGGTTAAAACGTAAATATGATTTCGGGTAACTAAGGCAACAACAGCCGCGGTGCCAAGCCCTGCCCACTCATTAACGCCGGGAGCATTCCCCCCCTCGGGACTCAGCAGCATGGTCATTACTAATGCAGCCATTACAGCAGGCCCAACATATTCAAGCGCTTTGAGGGCCGAGGGTGGGAACCGGCGGTTGGATAACAATAAAATAAAGACCGCGCGCATGGCGTAGCTGCCCAAACCCATCATAAAAATTGTTAGAAAAATAATCATCGGCGGAAACGCTCAAGCACCAAACCCAAAATGAGTCCTGCTAGTGCAGCAACCAGCAAACCGCTGCGGCTAGGCATATCGGCCAATAGAAAAGTCACCACCATAGCGAAGACCGCCACCACGGCTTTTTGCCAGCCATCAATTGTGGTGACCAAAAGTCCCATAAATAAAACGGGCGTTGCAAAGGTAATATCCAGCCCGGCGGGTAACACCGGCCCCACAAACAGGCCTAGGGCCGTGAAGGTCATCCAAAAAACCCAAAAGGTCATACCCGCCGCTAGGTAATACCGGCGGAAATCGGCAGCGGGCAAATCTTGCTTGCCTACGCACAATGCAAAGACCTGATCGACCAACATATAGGGCGCAAACCAACGAAACCATGAAGGCTGATGTTGCATGACCGGCGCCATTGAGAAGGAATAAAACAAATGCCTGGCACCCACCACCAGTGCCGCGGTGGCAGCGGCGGCTACCGATGCACCCTCACCCAGAAGCGTAATCAGTGTGATTTGTGCCGCCCCAGAAAACATAATGGGGGATGAACTCCAGCCCAACCAAATCGCGATTCCCGATTCCCGCACGGCCAGACCAAAAACTAAGGCAAAGGGGATCGCGGGAATAACGAGAATCAACGCGTCTAGGAAACCACGGCGGACGTAGTTTGGTTTTAAACTGTTTGAGTCAGACAGCATTAAGCACCGGCATCGATCAGGTCTCTAACAGAAATGTAACAGGGCCATCGTTGATCAAGCTAACCTGCATGTTGGCGCCGAAGCGCCCTGTTGCAATATGGCCCTCATGCTGAGCCTTGATGAATTCAACAAAGTCATCAAAGAAAAGACGAGCAGCCGCGGGTTCCGCGGCGGTTGAAAAACTCGGGCGCGCGCCCTTTTTTGTATCAGCGGCCAATGTGAACTGGGAGACCAATAAGAGATCCCCGGCGACATCGCGTATCGAGCGATTCATACGATCCTCGTTGTCATTAAAAACCCGATACCCAAGGAGACGTTCACCCATGCGCTTGATCCGTCCACTATCGTCATCTTTTTCAAAGCCGATAAAAACCAAAAGACCTGACCCAATGACGCCCACGCGCTCACGATCTACATCGACAGCGGCCTCAGTGACTCTTTGAATCAAGCATCTCACAGCCGGGGTAACTCACGACTGAGGCGATCAATAATATGCGTCCGCGATGCCTTAGCGTAAGGCTTGACGGTCCCAACACCCCATACCGGTGCAGGCCAGGCCACATCGTTGGCGTAACGTGCAACAACATGAATGTGCAGCTGTGAAACAATATTACCCAGTGCCGCAGTATTCATTTTTTCAGCCTGAAAAAGTGTGTGCATGGCTTTGCCGAGCGCGAGAGTTTCGTTGAGCAGCGTCGCCCGCTCACCTTCAGCCAGATCAAACCACTCCGTCAAACCGGCAATTCGCGGCACGAGTACGACCCAGGGGAACCGCGCATCATCCATCAGCAGGACGTCACTGAGCCCCCAACTGACAACGGGATGGGTATCGGCAGCTAGCCGAGGATCGAGTTCAAAGCCAGCAATCGCCATAGGACTAAAACGGGATGAGGGTAAAACCCTCGTGCTGCAAACGCACGTGGGCACCCATCGCAGACAAGGCGATAACAACTTCAGGACGAATTTCTCCCCAGCCAATATTGCGAAATGCGGCCGTCTGACCGCATAGATAAATCGTCACCCCGGCGCCATGCAGCTGGTCCAGTAGCTCGGTGTTGGGATTGGGATCATTGAATCGCGCCTGATAAGCCTCGTCCGACAATAAATCATTGGCGGCCATGCCATGGACGATAACGGCAAATTCAATATTTTCCTGAGGAATGCCCTGCTGCGCATACATATTGAGAAATCGCGCCACGGAGGTGAGCTTAAGGTTCCTATCGCCCGGAAAATCCGCCGTTTTCCCTATATCGATAGAGACCTTGTAATGTGTTTCGGGGTCTAGACTGTAAAAGCCCGCCGGGGGCATTAAAACCGGACCATAGTCGGGTATGACCGGACCCATTAGCGGCTCGTTGCCGCTTTCACCTTCCTGAGACAGCGCAGCACTGGATAAGGTCACAGCACCCCAACAAAAAATCACCAGCATCAAATGTCGTAACAGCATCGTAGTTCCTTACTCACCGATCAGAGCTGGGGTATGTTACTCAACTTTACCCCTAAGACGACCGAGCCACATCCTATGAAGCGGGTTGATAGCGTAGCCATCAAGACTGATTTGCTCCGCGCTGTAAGGTTCTCGTGTGTGTAATCCAGCCCTGCAAATAATACGAAAATCGTCGAAGGTGGCGCTTTAACTCGTTATCCAGCGCAATAATTGCCGAGTCGCCCCCCTGGGCACTGATCAGTGCAACCACGTCAGCCTCGAATTCATAGCCCACCCATTCAAAACCCGGATCACTAACGTAAAGCGAAGGCACGCGCTTTGACAGGGTTTCATCCAAACCCGCACCCAGTGCGACCGACTGAGCAGTTAGATCTGATACAACGCCCTCCGGAGTGAAGCAGGCCGTCTGAGGTTCTGAGATTGCCAAAAGCAAAGGCGCCTGCCAGGCACCTTCCTGCATGAGAGCCCGCACCCGACGATATTGATAGGACTCCAGCACGCCATGACGATTGGAAACAAGTTGAATCAGATCATTCGTTTCGCCCATCACTACCGACCATAAAGCAGACAGCAGATCGACTCCCGGTAACGGGTCCGTATGGTAAGGCTGAGTCAGGTCGCCAACGTAGTGCAGCGCCCAACCCATAAATCGCCAACCCCAATACTCGTGGCCACTAGCAAAAGCCAAGCGTGCTAACTCTTCATATTGTTTTATCCGCCACAGCGGCAATGTTCGCTTGAGACTTGGCTGCGCAAGTTGAGTCACCGCGTCTAAATGGTAGAAACCCATGTGCAGCGGTGCCTGGGAGCCATAAGGAAGATTAGGATTACCAAAGGGTTGCTCCCCAAGTCCGTATCGAGCCCCCACGTCGGTGTCGTTATTACTGTAAAGCCCCACATCCATACCCAAGTCAGGCTCATCACTGGCGCTGGCCAAAATATAGGCCGGGCTAACGCGTGTCCCAGCAGCAAGGGGTAAATAGATGCGCTCCTGTACCGCGTCTCCGCTGGGCAAATAAGAAAGGTCTGACCAACCTAAAGTTTCAGTCTCATCGGTAATGGCATCACCTGCCATCACTTGGCGGTACAGTCCGTAATCTAAGCGCGGACTGATTCTGAGTGCGGCGATAAACCGATCTCGAAAATCTGTTTTATTTGACGCATCGAAGATGAGCTCCGCTGGCGTCGGCGGGTACTCTGGATTGCCTTCAACCATTGCGATCTCTAACCGCGTCAAAACATCAGCAATACCTGAAGCCTCGGCCTTTAGAAAAATATCAAGTGGCTCTACCACAACGCGTGACTGCATCAATGTGGCATCTGTGCGCAGCATAGGCCACGCTAGGCTGGCATGGTCTGACCAAGCTGCCGCTTGATGACAAGCCATTAAAGATATCGCAAAAAAGACAGATCGCATTAGCGCACTCCATCGCTCAAAAGATTAGCCAAAATCGCAGTTTTGAGGTTGTAATACAAGTCAGGCTAGACTGACTGGGCGCCAAAAGTTTTGATCCTAGGATAGTCTCGCGTTCTAACGCGAAATACAGGAGATCAACCCAGTATGAAGCCACCGTTTCTTGGACTGCTATTCCTTTTATTGTCGGCCTGTGGAGGCGCTAAAATGCCCGATAACGACATACAAAATGCCGTCACACTGATTAGTGCGGGTGCAACGGTCATTGACGTAAGAACACCGGTTGAAATCGCCGGGGGGGCTTTGCCTGATGCGCTGCCTATCCTCCATACCGATATCGTTGCCGGAGTCACTGCCCTAGCACTGCCTAGCGATACACCTCTTGTGCTTTACTGCCGCAGTGGTAATCGCTCCGGTATCGCTGCCGCAGCACTGCAAGCCGAGGGGTACACACAAGTCATTAATGGCGGCAGCTATGTGCAATTAGCCGCGGCTCTTGAACAAACTGTGACCCCTTAGGGCTCGACGCTTAAGTCGCCTATGAATTCTCAACCATCTGACAAGCAGGCCATGGTATTGGGTTTGGGGGCCGTCGTACTTTGGAGTACCGTCGCTACGGCTTTTAATCTCAGCCTCGACTTTGTCACACCCCTAACCTTGGTCACCCTAGCCAGCATTACCTCGTGGTTTTTTCTCGGGGGCATCCTACTGATCTCAGGTGATATAAAAACGCTGAATCAAATCAAAGCTCCAGAGTGGCTGCGGCTCTTGGCCTTGGGTTTAATCAATCCCACGCTGTACTATTTTTTGCTATTTGGCGCCTATGCCAAATTGCCCGCCCAAGAAGCGATGGCAATTAACTATACCTGGGGATTGGTGCTACCCCTGCTCGCAGCGCCACTGTTGGGGCAAGCCTTGCAGCGTCGCGATCTCGGCTGTGCGGCCATTAGCTATTGTGGCGTTTTTGTCATTGCAACCCGAGGGAACGTGCTGGCCTTCGAATTGTCTGACCCAACAGGCGTTGGGTTAGCTATGAGCTCAACAGTTTTGTGGGCGCTTTATTGGATCGGAAATACGCGGATCAAGACGCCACCGATTCAAGGACTATTTGTTGGATTCACCTCCGCCACTGCTGTCCTGCTAACCCTTTCTTTTTTTACGGGAAGTTTGGCAGGGCTGCCTTGGCAAGCTTTAGCGGGCGGCCTCTACATTGGCTTCTTCGAAATGGGATTGAGCTTCATCCTTTGGCTCAAAGCCATGAAGCTGACGCAAAATACCGCGCGTATTTCGACGCTCATCTTTCTGTCACCACCCCTGTCATTGATTTTAATATGGGCAATATTAGGTGAGGCCATAAGGGGCTCTACGTTGGTAGGATTGGCAATGATTCTGACGGGACTCGCGATGCAGCATTGGCGGCGTTCGCCCGACCCATCAGTCTGAGGCGAGCGACGCGGTCTTGAGTAAGGCAAAAACGTGCTGAGATTCTGTCAGGTTCAATTCGTCCAGTGATGCCCGGGTCATACGCACACGGAGACTCTGCCCATCTACCGCGACCAACACGTCTGCAAAGGGCGATGCCGCGTCGATGCGAATGGCCGTCACGATCGCCGGTAAAACATTACGAATCGAGATGCCCGCGGGTTCTAATAAAGCAATAGCAACATCCGTTGCGAAGACGCGTATGCGAACATCGGCGCCGGGCATGGCAACCAAACCCGAGAGCGATAAGGTCTGCCCTCCGAATGCCAGGTATGTCAGCTGATACTCAAGATCATGGGAAGTGACCCGTGCGGTAATAATGGAGCTAGCCTCTTCTCTACCGGCCACCTCGGGTAAATCCAGCTGTACTAAAACCTCAGTCACCGAGCCCAACGCAACGCACCTACCCTCACGAAGTACCAGCAGCTGGTCAGCCAGCTGGGTCAGCTCATCGAGAGTATGAGCAACGTACAGTGTGGGAATGCTGAAACGCTCAATCACTCGACGCAGGTAAGGCAGCAATTCAACCCGATAGCCCATGTCTGCCGCCGAAAGCGGTTCATCGAGCAACAGTAGCTGAGGCGCACTCATGAGTGCTCGCGCGAGTGCGACGCGCTGGCGTTCGCCCCCGGACAGTCCTTCAGGCTTGCGCGCGAGTAACCCCTCGAGACCGAGTGCGCTAAGCACCTCAGTACGGGGTAACAACTGACCCACCCCACGGTCAGCGGCAAAGTTTAAATTACCCTCCACCGTAAGATGAGGGAACAAACGGGCGTCTTGAAAAACCATGCCAATGCGACGCTTGTGTGGCGGCACAAAGATGCCTCGATTGCTATCCAACCAAGTGCTGCCGCCAAACTCAATGACGCCCCGTTCCGTTCGATCCAATCCTGCCAGCAGTCTCAGCAGGGTGGTTTTGCCTGCGCCGTTATTGCCAAGAATCCCAAGCACCGTATGGATATTTAACTGTTGTGTGATTTGAAGAGAAAATTCTCCAAGGGTTTTTTCGAGACCAATGCGCAATACCGTCATCGCTTTAAACTCCAGATCCCAAGCGGAAAGAAAAGCGACGATTTAGAGCATAGACCACGAGGAGCACGACAAAAGAAAATCCGAGCAACATAGCGGCCATCGTGTGGGCACTGCCGTAATTTAGAGTTTCTACGGCCTCGTAAAGCGCCACCGATACCACGCGAGTCTCCCCCGGTATATTGCCGCCAATCATCAATACCACACCGAACTCGCCCAAGGTGTGTGCAAACACCAATACTGTCGCGGTGAGATACCCCCGCCTAGACAGGGGTAGAACCAATCGAAAAAAACGGTCCATGGGCGAAGCGCCCAGGGTCGCTCCGGCCTCAAGTACGCCACGGCCAACACTGGAAAATGCGCCTTGAATCGGCTGCACTGCAAAGGGCAGGGAATAAATTACTGACGCAATAACTAAACCTGTAAAACTAAAATTCAACGGCTCACCGGTGAGACTGAACCACCAGGCTCCGGGCCCGCTCCCCGGTGCAAACAACAACAGCAGATAGAAACCCATGACCGTAGGGGGCAATACCAAAGGCAAGGCAACCAGCGCCTCGACCCAGCCGACCCAGCTTCGCTGCGAATGCACGAGCCACCAGGCTAGAGGCGTCGCCACGACCAACAATATCACTGTCGTTAAACCGGCGAGCTGCGCGGTCAGCAAGAAAGCTTGCCAATCAATCTCCATGCTGCTGATCACCCTCCCCCAACCAAATATCCCAAAGAACTCAGCATAACCGAGGTCTTTTCAGATAACAGAAAATCTCTAAACGGTTGCCCGGCAGGATGAATTGCCCGACCTTTTATAAGGACCATCGCCTGCTCGATGGGTTCGTGCCAGTTCTCAGGGACCACCATATATTCGACTCTTGGAACCCCTTGAGCCAGAACTTGGGAAAGCGCAACGAAGCCGCCAGGGACTGATCTTGACGCAATTTGAGTATAAGTCGCGCTGGTGTTTTGTCCCCTGACAACACGCAAGGCCTGTGACTTTTCGGGAAAGCGCGCGAGAACTTCGGACGCGGCACGTCCATAGGGTGCCAGCACCGGATTAGCGATGGCAACGGTATCAAACCCTGCCATGAAGTCTGCAAGATTGGGTGGCTCGACAACTCCGGGAACCCAAAGCACCAGTCTGCCCCGGGCATAGATGGCATAACTCTGATCCATCACGAGATTCTTGGTGATCAAAGACTGGGGACGCTCGGTGTCTGCCGCCAAAAATAGATCTATCGGTGCACCCTGACTAATTTGCGCAGTCAGTAAACCCGTAGAACCCATGATGAGCCTGACGGGTACGCCGGTTTTTTCGGTAAAACGCGCGGCCAGATATGCCGCCGTGTCTGCAAAATTCGCCGCCACGGCAACCACCAAAGGTCTTTCGGGAGGCAATTCGGCATGACTGGCAAAAATAGTGAGGCCCAGGGCTAATAGCACCGCCCGTTTAGCCCGTCGAATCAGCATTTTCGCCCTGCCCCTCCTCAATTTGTGGAAACCAGACAGTCGCAGGAAATGGATTCACAGCGCAAGCTTAAGTAGAAGCCGCCGGCAGCACACCCAGCTCCCCCAATCGCTCCTGCAAATAGCTTTGTGCGGTGTAGCGGGCCGATAGTTTTACCTCGGGCCTAGGGTGCAGGAACAGCGGTAATGACATCCGCCCATGGGTCTCAGAATCACGACTATGAACCACCCGATGCGTTGTTGAAGGTAACCAGCCACCCAAAAGCTCCTGCAGCATATCGCCGATATTCACCAACAGTTGTTCCGGTTGATTAGGTGCTTTTATCCACTCGCCATCCCGAGTAAAAATTTCCAATCCCGGTCCATCAGCTGCAGGCAATAACGTCAGTAAATTAATATCTTCGTGGGGCGCAGCCCGAGGGGCCGACATTCCCTCAGGCATCGGGGGATAATGCAGCACCCGCAGCATACTTTGACGGCTGCCCTCAATCATACCGCTCAAGGGTTCACCCAAATTTACCATCACCTCCGGTGTCGCCTCTTGCTCGATGTGGGTCAGGAGTTCACCAGCAAAACTCATAGCCTGCTCAAAGTGGGCCGCTAGATTCTCACGAAGCTTTGGCGGGCAGCGTCCCCAGGAGTAGTACTGGAAATACTCTTTGAAATCGCGCTGGCAACTGCCCTTGGCATGCTCCGCAACCTGCAAAGAAAAGTAACCGTCCTGCTGGACTGGATCCATGGCATAAGCGTTGGCAAGGCCCGCAGAAAAATAGTCCCGCCACTGTCCGTAAATGTTACGGACACGAGGCATGTCTAACGGGTGATCAACCAAGGCACCGAAGCCAAAGTTTCGCAATGAGTCGACAAAAAGCCGCGGAAAGTTTGGATCCTTGCAGGAGATAAGGGGAAGAACTGACGCCTTCAGAGACATGATCTATGAACCCAGTGACAAAAAGAGACCGGCTAGTGCCGCACTCATCAAATTAGACAGCGTCGCTGCCAGCAAAGCCCGCAATCCAAATCGCGATATCTCATCTCGGCGCGCCGGAGCAATGGCACCTAAACCACCCAGGACAATTGCGATTGAGGATAAATTAGCAAAACCGCACAGCGCAAAAATAATGATTGCCGATGCAGCGGGGGAAAACTGATCGGCAACATCCGTGAAAGCCACATAAGCAACGAACTCGTTGAGGACTAATTTTTGGCCAATCAGGCTACCAGCCATAGTCGCCTCAGACCAAGGCACGCCCAACAGCCAGGCCAAGGGTCGAAAAATAATGCCCAGCAGCCCTTCCAGAGAAAGATCGGACAGCCCCACCAGAGAGCCACCCCAGCCCAACAGGCCGTTGACCAAAGCGATTAAACCAATAAAGGCGATCAACATGGCCGCAATAGCACCTGCTATTCGGAACCCATCCATGGCACCACTGGCTGCGGCATCGATCAGATTGACGTAGCTGTCACGCTCGGGCCCCTCACCACGCTCGGGACGGACAGGAACATCAGTTTCAGGCTCAAGTAACTTCGCCATCAACAGACCTCCGGGTGCCGCCATGAACGATGCCGCAAGAAGGTATTCTAGTGGGATACCCAAAGCGGCATACCCGGCCATCACCGATCCGGAAATCGATGCCATGCCGCCCACCATGATGGCAAAAAGTTCTGACGCCGTCATACCAGAAAGGTACGGACGCACGACCAGGGGTGCCTCTGCCTGCCCGACAAAGATGTTGGCTGACGCAGACAGCGACTCGGTGTGGCTGGTTCCTAAAATTTTCTTTAACGCGCCGCCGAGTGTACGAATTATCCAGTGCATCACACCAATGTGATAAAGAACCGCAATTAACGCACTGAAAAAAATCACCACCGGTAAAACGCTGAAAGCAAAAATAAAGCCCAAGTTGCTGTCAACCGAGACTAACCCTCCAAACATGAAATCGATACCAGCGCGGCTGTACCCTAACAGAGCTGCTATTTGCTCGGAGGCAATATTGAGCCCCGCCTGGCCCCAGTCGCTAAACAGGGCGATGTAACCAATCAGCACCTGAAGTGCGAAGGCTAGGCCCACTGTGCGCAGATTGATCGCTCGTCGGTTAGAGGACAGTAACCATGCCACCAGGAGTAAAAAGCCAATACCTAACAGACTGCTCATAAGCTCCGCTCTAAACCTGAAGGACAATAAACACGATAAATTTTCCCCACATCATGGGTTGCGGGAGCCTGCTGCAGTGGCACTTGAGTCGGAGGTCTTGGGAGAGTCGTGCCCAGCCAATGCAGCGACTGGGACCTCTGCCTCCAGCAGCGCTAAAAAAGCCTCGTAGTCGCCGTTACAGGCCTCCAGTTTTTCAGCATCTAGCAGTGTTCTAAAGCCGTCATTACGCTGTTCAACAACCAATGGCAGTTTGCCCAGGGTATAAGCCGCTAAATCGCTACTTTGCTCGTCACGATGCAGCCATTGAAGGCTGCAGGACAGGCCTGAATCTTTACGCCACGCGGCTTTTCCCGCAGGATTCCAACCATGACTGATATCGCACAAGGCACAGTGCCGGGTACCCGCAAGTTTACCCAAGGCATAGCCCAGCTCCCCGGAAAGGGTGCCATCAGCATCGTAAATTGCCAAATACCGAGCGGTCACTGGTTACTCCGAACACCCTATGGTGCGCTGAGAAAAATGGATTGGGGACGCCTAGAGATAATACCCCATGATGCGTTAAAGCCACACCGCAGACGGCTGAATAGCCAGCCAGGTATCGAACCCGCGTTTTGATTAGCTGGAATTGAGGCCTTCGCCGAAACGATTGTCAGATAAATCAGCTAAAGGACACCCGACGCGCCGACAGCACAAGGTTTTTAAGGGCTGCCTATGGTCTTAAGCCGCGTTGCAATTTCTAATTCTACTGTGAAAATTTTGTTTTCTAAGGCAGGGTATACCGATCTTGTCTCGGGAGTCATCAGTGTGCCAAGGGCCCTATTCAGAACGTACGTGTTTCGCGCATCAACAGTCGCCATTCTCGCGATGTCCAGCCCTGTGCACGCATGGTGGGACAGTGGCCATCAGCAAATTTGTGACCTCGCTATGGTCCAAGTACAACCCGCTACCCGAGCCGCTATCGCAAACTTACTCGATTCGCCCCTGGGTGAGCATTGCAGCTGGGCTGACCAAATTAAAGGTCAACGCCCAGAGACACGCACGTGGCACTACCTCAATGCCCTCCCAGAGACGCGGCACATCAGTACGGTGCCACGCCCAGAGAAAGGCGACGTGATTTCGGCGCTTATTGAACAAACCTATCGTTTGAAGCACGACACGGCCAGCCAACGCCGCGAAGCCCTATTGTGGGTAGGTCACTTAGTCGGAGATCTGCATCAACCCCTGCATTTGGGCTATGCCAGTGACTTGGGAGGAAATACCTACCGACTGACACTTTCCGATAACCTCGCTGCGCAGTTAAATGAAAAACGGAAAACTGTCAGCATGCACGCTGTTTGGGATGGGTTGATTCTTCGTTACCCAGAAGAAACGCGTGAAGCGGCGACCCTAACGACCACCGAAGCCAGTGCAGTGGTTCAGCCTGAGGTAGCGATCTTGGCCTGGGCCGATGAAACACTGGCGATACTCAATGATCCAGGTGTCCATTACCGCCACGGCTCAAGGCTTGAAGCGTTGAGCAGCCGCTATTTGATCAGCAATCGGCCCGTCGTCGAAGGACAAATACAGCGAGCAGCGGCCCGCCTCGCTGCCTTATTGGATTGGGCCTTCAGCTCGCAACGCTAAGTGACACAAAAAAGGCGCTGTGCAATCGCCCCAAATTTCATTGCACATTAGCTGCTACGACACACCGAGAACCGGTAATTGACGCCGACGCGGATCTACCAAAGCAAGGCATCGCCGGTGCGCGTCTGCGCCAGCCCGTTAGCCTGCTGCTCCTGTGTGACACCATAAGGGAAGTTAAGCTTCTCCATGCCCCACCAGCTGTCGTTGATTAGATTGGTCAGATTATCACCCACAATAAAGGTCCTGCCTTTATGGCCATCAATAAACCCCAAAAACCCTGCGAAACCCGCAGATCGACTTTGAATCAGCTACGACCCTCTTCATCATTGCGAGAGCCTGGCTCGACCAGTACGTGATCAACGAAGTCGAGGTATGGGGTGAAACCCTAAGCACCAATAGTGCCATCAGCCCCATCAAGCGTGATGCTATAGGGGTAGCCCGAGTTCCCTTGGGCGACGCGCGTAAAGCGTGTTGAATTATTGCCAAACGACGCAGCCGAGTAATTCCGTACCGCGGTAAACCGGCCCACACGTCGGTGCGGTGTTTTCGCAGTTCCCGTGGTTTTGCGCAAATAGATCTACCCGCACGGTCGGGACCGCGGTCCTGAGTCTGCACCGCCGTGGTATTGGTGTTTGAGTAGACGTTGGAGTACCAAACGTTGGGGTTGCCGCCCTAAAACACGCCGACACCGCCACGAGCAGTGATTGCGTCGGAAGCGTCCCAAGTGAAACCAACGCGCGGCAGCAACAAATCAATACCATCGAGGGTTGCTGCATTAGAAATGATGACATAAGCAGGGGAAAACCGGAGGCGCATTGATGCGATAAAAATGATCTTTTGGAATTAGATCGTCTCGGGCGTGGTTTATTTTTCACTCATTTTTATTCCCGCTCTTCACCTAAACCTCGGTCCCGCCACAGATTCAAGTGCTGTAAATCAAAGAACCTGTTGAAGTCACTTCGATCCAAACGCTGACGTGTGGCGTAACGCCACAAACCCTTTTAGAGCAACCTATGCGACATCTTCACTGGTTTCGTAACGATCTGCGGCTCAGAGACAATCCAGCTATCGCGAGCCACACCGCGGCTGAATCCCTACTCTGTGTTTACCTGATGCCCAAACCTCGTCCCTGGTGCAATCTGGTGGGAGTGGGCGCCCAGCGTGAACGCTTTCTGCGCGAGTCACTGCAGGAGCTCCACCAGCAACTCGCTGAGCAAGGACAAGCACTCATGGTCCTTGAGGGATCACCAGAACTTGTATTACCCGATCTCGTCAGTCGGTTTGCGATCACTGAAGTGAGCACCACCTTCACGACGGGGTCCTATGAGCGCAAGACTCTGGCGTATCTGGATAAAAAATTGACGGTACCCTTAGAGGTCTATCGGGGTAACACTCTTTTTGAGCGATTAGACCTTCCCTTTGAACTCGAGGAACTGCCAAAGGTTTTCTCGCCCTTTCGCCGCGCCGCAGAGAAGCTCAACGTTCGTGGACCCAGCCCTGCCCCTGAGGCTTTACCACCACCCCCTGCCGCACAATTTGATGCCATTCCCTCCGCCGGGACCTCAAAACCCACCACGCTGCCCCTCCCCGGTGGACGTACAGCCGGGCTGCGACGTCTGCGGCAGTTCGTGTTCGATGACAGGTCAATTACCCAATACAAAGAGACGCGAAACGGTCTCGATGCACTGGACGGCTCGAGCACGCTTTCGCCCTGGTTGGCCAACGGTAATTTGTCCGTCCGGGAGGTCGCCCATGAAATCTTCCGCTTTGAGCGCGAGAACATGAGTAATGAATCGACCTACTGGTTATTTTTTGAGCTTTTATGGCGCGAATTTTTTCACTGGCGCGCCGTCGTTGATGACGCAAAAATGTTCAAAATTGGTGGTGGGACGGGGAAAATACGCGCTAACACCTTTGATCCGAGAAACTTTGCGCGGTGGTGCGCCGGCGATACCAACTTTCCCTTGGTGAACGCCTTGATGCGGCAACTGATGGCAACCGGCTGGATGAGTAATCGTGGTCGGCAAATAGCAGCCAGCTGCTTAATTAATGAACTCAAGGTTGACTGGCGCTTCGGTGCAGCTTTTTTTGAAAAGCACCTCATTGACTATGACGTCGGTAGCAATTATGGCAACTGGCAATACATTGCAGGGGTTGGCAGCGACCCCCGGGGTGGGCGTCACTTCAACATTGACAAACAAGCAGGGCAGTGGGACCCCGAAGGTATTTTTACTGCCAAATGGGGTGGCGATCGCCCACCCCAACCCACCTACGTTATTGACGCGGCCGATTGGCCCATTGGTGAGGACCACTAGTGCCTCGTATGCGAAAAAAAAGCGACTTACCCACCAAGGTTTGTCCGGTTTGTGGGCTGCCCTTTACTTGGCGTGCCCGTTGGAAAAACAATTGGGACGCGGTGGTTTATTGTTCTCGACGTTGTGGGAGCCAGCGCCAAAAAACCCGTGACAAAACTTAACGTCCACCGTTGTTTTCGAGTCTGGCACCATTTCAATTCGGTGAAATATCTCGCACAAAGCTCTGGGCACCATCTTCAAAACCTGCCCCAATCAGCACGCTTATCGATTTCCGATAAGGCTTGGCCCGAAGCTGTGCGCAAGCGAGGGACGAGGCCAACGTCACAGCTGCTCTAACAGCGTTTCTGCCCATGCCGTTATGGCCTTTTTCTCTTCAGGGTCACGCTTTCGCCAATTACCCATAATCAAGCCCATTCTTGGATTGGAGCTGAGTAACCCCGCGTTACGATCAATAAAATGCCAGTACAAGCTGTTGTAAGGGCAGGCGTCATCGCCGGTCATTTTTTGGGGGTTGAAGCGGCACTGCTTACAATGATTACCCTGCTTCTGAATATATTTACCACTCGCAGCATAGGGTTTACTCGCCATCGCACCCTCATCAGAAAACAAAGCCATTCCCGCAGTATTGGGCAGTTCGACCCATTCGTAAGCATCGACATAGACGGCCAAATACCACGCGCACACGCTTTCAACATCGAGTCCGGCCAGTAGCGCAAAGTTTCCAATAACCATAAGTCGCTGAATGTGGTGGGCATAGCCAAGATCTAGGGACTGGCTCAGTGCCCGCTGTAAGCAGCGCATATCGGTCTGAGCATTCCAGAAAAAATCTGGCAGGGGCCGCCTCGCATCGAAAGTATTCCGCTCGGCGTACTCCGGCATTAGCAACCAGTAAATTCCGCGAACATATTCTCGCCATCCCAAGATCTGCCGGATGAATCCTTCTGCTGCCGCCAGGGAACATCGCTCAGCGCGATACTCAGCTTCCACCCTTTGGCACAACGCCAGTGGCTCGAGAAGGCCGCAGTTGAGGTACATCGAAATCAGGCTGTGGAACACCCAGGGCGACTCTTCCGGCAGCGCGTCCTGGTAATTCCCAAAGTCTGCCAGGGTATAGCGACAAAACCAGTCGAATTGCTCCTGAGCCCCTTCATGAGTCACCGCCAGGCGAAATTGGCTCAGGTCACCGGGATTTTCGGGAAAGAACTCAAGAACTTCATTAATGACCTGCTGCGTGATGGCATCGGGAGAGACATTCTCACGCTCGGGTATCGCGACTTGATTGCGCCATCCTTTACGGTTGTCGGCGTCATAGTTCCACTGACCACCGCAGGGCTCCTGATCATCAAGCAGAAGGCCATAACGCTTACGCATTTCCCGGTAAAAATACTCCATGCGTAACTGTTTACGACCCGTGGCCCATGCTGAAAAGTCCGCACTCGATGCTAAAAAGCGCGTGTCCTCCAGCAGGTTAACGGCAACCCCAAGGCGTGGACTCCACTCACGCATCGCAGCCAGCAGCCGGTGCTCGCCGGGACTGCAGACTTCAATACTTTTTGCCCCATGCCGTTTAACTGCGTCCGCGCAGGCATCTTCAAGACTGGCAAGCCCCGCACTAATCTCGGTGTAGTAAACGGTAAAGCCACGCTCGCGCAGACTTTGCGCAAAATGACGCATCGCAGAGAAGATGAGCGCTATTTTGTGACGATTGTGAGGCACATAAGAAGCCTCCTCACGAACCTCTGCCAGTATGATGCCGTCGACTTGAGGATTCGCAGCAGCTAAGGCCGGATTGCTCCAACTTAGCTGATCGCCCAATACAAGAATCAGTTTACTGTTTGCCATGTTGTTTTCGGACCTTGGTTATTATGATTCTTCGGCCATTAGTCGGCTAACCATGGCATAAGAAGTTCATTGACATTAACTTGGGCTTTGAGACGAGTCGCAAGCATAAACAACCCTGCAATCTTGCGATGAATGTAAGCTACGTCGACGGGAGGCGCCTCCCAAAATTCTTTGTAACGCTGAATATCGCCGGACATAGCTACGGCCTGCTTTGGGAGCTCAGAGGTCCCAAAGTCATAAGGTTCATCCCGGGTAAGCGGCGCTAAAACGACCGCAGCCAGCTGTAAAATGGTGTCACGATAGGGCGTTTTTTCAGAGCCCAATTTATAACCAATACGATTTGCCGCGTCGGCCATCGCATCTGGGTCATGTGCCACCACCGCTTTAAGCAAGTCTAGGTAGGCTCCAGTAAAGGCCGCCTTGAAGCGGCGTGAAGCTCCAAAATCGAGCAAAACAACCTGACCGCTCTCGGGATCGTAACGGTAGTTAGCAAAGTTGGGGTCTGTTTGAACCAGCCTTAACTCGAACATTTCAATCAACAACAACTCAAAGAGCAGTGACATAACCCGATTGCGCTCTTCTTGATTTTCGTGAATCACATCCTCAATAGGGACACCAGGAACATAGGTCATACCCAGAACCCGAGATGAACTCAAAGACGGAATAACCCGGGGCAGTAGAAAGCGCTCGTCATCGCCCAGCGCTCGAACAAAGGCATTGAGGTAGCGCGCCTCCTGTTCGTAGTCGGCCTCCTCACGTAACTGCGCCTTGACCTCAAGAAGCAGCGGAGTGATTTCTATGTGCTTGGGCAGCAACCCAGAGACCCGCAGCAAGGTGGCCAGATTATCGACGTCTGAATCAATACTTTCCCGCACCCCAGGATACTGAACTTTCAGTACAGCCGACCGGCCCTGCTTAGTCGTTAACCGATGAACCTGTCCAATAGACGCCGCTGCAAAGGGTTGAAATTCAAAGTCACGGAGCTTGCTCTCAAAGTCCGGCCCAAAGGCGTCGGACAAAACTTCTCGAAGCTGGGTATCGGGCATGGCATAACCCGCGTCGCGAAGGGTTGCGAGAATATCGGCGAGTTCCCGAGGCAGGAAATCACCGGTATCCATCGAGAATATTTGCCCGAGCTTCATCGCCGCCCCACGCATCTCAGCGAGTTGCTTGGTCAGACGCCGGGCATTGCTGGGGGTCAATAACAGATCCCGCGCCTTGGGCCTGTTACCCGAAGCGACCTGCTTGACGCCCTCGGTGAGCATGTTGCCTGCCACACCTCCAGCTAGCCGCGCAAATTTACCAAAGCGCTGGACCCGACCTCGGGGTACGGCCTGACTTTTTCCAGTCATGTCCTTCGCCTCGACCGATTTCTAGCAGGGGCCTTGCGGTTGAGGTAAGGAGCAATCACCTCAAAGGCGTTAAATTCAGCATTGAGCACAGCGATAAAAGTAAATACCCCCGTCAGCTTTCGGGCCACCAGAGCGAAGTCACCACTGGGAATAGTGAACTGCCGACTTGCTACCGACTTGGCAACATGACGACCGGTGCGGTTGAGCAATGCCGACCGACCCCAACAATAGTCACCTGACGCATTCAAAAACTCGGAAGGTAGTTCTGATGGCCGTCGCAGCGGCTCCAGCAAATTCACCACAAAGGTCCTGAAGGTCTGCTGAGCATGGCTGCCAGCATCGTCCTTTAGGCAGCCCAACCGCTGTAATCCCGATAACAGCGCTGCATCGTCGTTGCGATGCCCGGCGACAATAGTGTCGCACAACGCCTGTTGAACAGGCTCATCAAGGGTCATAACAGAACCAAAGTCTAGAAGCGTCAGCTGATCACCGTCGGCACTGATCAGATAGTTACCAAAGTTGGGGTCGCTTTGCATGAGGCCCAGCTCAAAAATCTCGACGAAAAAAAGCTCGAGCATTAACCGCCCCAAAGCGTTGCGTCGATCTTGGGGTAGAGCCGCAACTTCGGGAGAACCGGCCTGAAACCCCGGGACATATTCCATCGTGAGCCAGTGGTTTCCAGAGTAGCGCGGCCAAAAATTGGGTACGGCTAAAGACACACCGTCAACCCTCAGTGAATCGTATTTTAGCAGTGCACTGGCAAGCTGTTTTGCTATGGCCCTTTCTCGTGGGTAGTCGATTTCTGCATGAAGCTGGGTGCGTAGGGTCTCTAACCAAGAATCAAAGTCTCTACTGATGGGGATCCAACGCGCGAGCCGCAACATTTTGACGACAGCATCGAAATCTTCATCGAGCATATTGGCCAAGTCGGGGTATTGCACCTTGACGACAACAGCGTCGTCAGTGGCGATGACACGGGCCCGATGTACCTGTGCCAGCGATGCCGCTGCAAGGGCATGGGGCTCAATTTCAAGCTCCTCATACCGAGAGCCCAGTGATTCCTGTAGCAGCGGCTCTACATGACGCCAGGGCAGGGGCTGGGCCTGAGATTCAAGCTGGTGCAGGGCGGCGGTTAGGGGCGCGGGTAAAAAATGTTCACCCAATAGCGCAAACAGCTGGCCGATTTTCACGTAGCTGCCTTTGAGTTCACCCAGGCTGCGAGCAAAGCGCTGGGCTTCTCGGTCCAGCCGCTCACGATTACCCGCTTGTTCGCCCCGCAGCTTGCGTAGCGCACTGTCGAAAGCAAAGGCACCGCCGGCACGTGCGCCGGCGATAGACAGGGTTAAGCCACGGCTGAATGCGCCACGGCGAATGGGTTTATTGTTAGTCATAGCAGTCCTACGTGGGACTGCGGTTTGCAGACTACCGGGGGCGGTAATTGCCCCCGGACAAAGCAGGGTCAGTCAAGCAGCAAGCTGGCCAAACGTTTACGGTGATGTATGGCATCGCCAAAGACCTGATGGCTCCACTGGCCACGGCGAATGAACAGCGTTGAATCACAATCCCAGGTAAAACCGATACCGCCGTGAAACTGAACCGCACGGTCCCCCGCATAGGACATGGTCTGTCCAGCAGATACCTTGGCCATACGGCAGGCAATTTCAGCATGGTGGCTCAGAGAATCAGCGGTTAACAAAGACGCCGCGTGATAGCAAAAGCTGCGGGCATCCTCGACACCACAATAGATATCAACCGTGGGGTGCTTGAGTGCCTGATAGGAGCCAATGAGTTTGCCGAACTGCTTACGCGTCTTCAAATAATCAACGATTACAGCCAAGCACCGTGCCGCACTACCCGCGGCCTCAGCAGCCGTCAGCAAGGCGCCAAGCAATCGATAGTCCCTAATCGCGGCAACCACGCGCTCACCCATGAGCACTGCTTTCGCTGACACTCCGGTAAAGTCAATCTGCGCAGTACGCTTGGTGAGATCAATGAGCGTATTGACTGATATCGCATCCGCTTTTAGATCTGCCGCGTCTACTACCGCAATGGCCGGAGCGTTGTCACACTGGCCCAGGACCAAAATAAGGCTGGCCTCGTGACCGCAGCCCACGAAAGTCTTACTGCCACTGAGCACACCCTCTTTGGTCATCTCAAGGCCTAAGTTAGCACCACCCCAGTCACCTCCATCGAGAAACGCCACCGTAGCAATGCGACCCTCAGCGATGTCTTGTAACAAGGGCTCCTGCTCTGCCCCCCCCGCTCGCAGCAGCAATTGCCCTGCCAAAGTGGTGTCAATGAGAGGCGTGCCCAGCAAAGCGTGGCCCATAGCCTCTGCAACGGGAATGACCGCGCTGATCCCCAGCCCTGCGCCCCCCACCATTTCAGGCAGTGCGATACCGGTCCAACCCAAGTCGACAATCTCTGACCAGAGCTGAGGCTCGTAACCCTGATCGCTTTCAAGGAATTCGCGGATTTTATCGGTGGGCGCCTTATCATTGAGGAAGCCACGAGCCACATCCATGAGCATGCTTTGCTCATCACTGAACTTGAGCGATACATTTCCAAGTACTGATGTCATTACTAATCTCCTTACTTGGGCAGGCCGAGAACATGCTCGGCGATAATGTTGGCTTGCACCTGAGAGGTTCCGCCGCCTATGGTGGCGCCAAAATTGGAAAAATAAGCGCGCTGCCAAAACCCGCCGCGATGGGCATCGGGGTCGTCAACATAGAGAGCTCCCTGGGCACCCTGCAT
>JAQXAF010000096.1 GCA_029253085.1 Luminiphilus sp.
TCGGCTACCGAAGAGGGGCTGACTGAAGCGACCCAAGATGTCCTCGCGGGTCTGACCGCTCGAGAAGCAAAAGTACTGCGCATGCGCTTTGGTATTGGCATGAACACCGACCATACCCTCGAGGAAGTTGGTAAGCAGTTTGATGTGACGCGGGAACGTATCCGTCAGATTGAAGCCAAAGCTCTGCGTAAGCTGCGTCATCCCACGCGATCTGATTACCTTCGCAGTTTCTTAGACGAGTAATCTTGACCACAGGCGTCAGCATTAAAAAATATCAGAGCGGGCTTCAATAGCCCGCTTTTTTTTTGCTCAGATTAGAAAGCGTCTCAGTCCATCGCAATCGAAATATGCAAACACAAGCAGCTGGGTACCCGCGGCGAATGAGCTCTCCTTGGGCGTTTCCAGACCCATGAATAAACAGGAAGAATTGACTATTCACGGTTTAGCAAGCGCTTAAATACCCGCCATAGTGCCTACTCCCTTCTGTTGAGCCCGGGGCCAATCCACCTTAATGTTGTGACTCAATAAAAATATCAGTGAACACACTGAAGGATTAACCAATGCTACGAGCGACCTCGATCATTGTAGCCGCGTCAACTTTGGCTTTGTCTGCAACTACTCATGCGCAATCCGATTCTAGTTTGCTTGAAGAGATTCTCGTCACCGCACAAAAGCGGCAGCAGCAAGCGATTGACGTGCCCATTGCGATCAGCACATTTTCCCAGCGAGATATCATCAATACGGGCGCACTCAATTTGCAGGATATCGGCGCCTATATTGTGGGCTTTGATGCAGGTGGCGAAAGCTTGACCCAGCAGGGCTACCGGATTCGCGGCATTTCAAGCCCAAATATTTCAACCGGCGGAGACCCGTCGGTCGCTACGTTCTACGATGATACCTATCTGCCCCGGGCCGCAACAACCGTCGCCTTCGCCGATATAGAGCGAGTTGAAGTCCTTCGTGGTCCCCAGGGAACGCTATTTGGGCGAAACGCAGCGGCGGGGGTCGTCAATATGATCCCCAATGCTCCCAGTGATACCTTTGAGGGGTTTGCACGCCTGCGAGCTGGCAACTATAACCTCATGCGTTTAGAAGGCATGGTGAACATCCCCGTCAGTGATACCTTTTTCCTGAGAGCTAATGCCTTGGTAAATCAGCGGGATGGTATTTCGGAAAATGTCGAACTCGCCGAATTTGACGCCGCCGAAAAAGGCAACTGGGCTGGGCGGCTTGCCATGCGGTGGGTGCCCTCCGAGACAACAACACTTCAATTGGCCGTCGATGTCGATCGCTTCGATCAGGCTCCCAGTATGGCACTCGGTGTCAGCCCTTATTCACTCAACACCAATCCCTTCAGTGGGCAGTATGCCAACGATGTCATTAACGGCGAAGAAACCCGCGATATGTGGGGCGTTACGGGCAAATGGTTTCAAGATTTAAATACGCAGTGGACTATGACTGCCATTGCCAATTATCGCGACTTTGAGACCTCTAATAGACAAGACGAAGACGGCACCGCCGATGCCACGCGCTACTTCGATACGAATAACGTTGAAGATTCTGATATTGCTTACGGCGAGTGGCGATTTAACTACAACACCGATCGTATTAACGCGGTGATGGGCGCCACCTATAGCCACGAAAACACCTATCAACAGACTGAGGCCAACGCATTGGCAGATTCAATCGCAAGATTGGTCACCCAAGATTTCAATGCCGGCTTCGGCTTCAATATGGATCATATTTGGAAACCAGACGACTATGCCATCGCCCTGAGTGCAGTAGGCATACCTGTTACCAGCGGTGAAATTAGTGAATCCGGTGATTTTTGGTACGAATTTATTTCTGGTGCTTTAGGAGAGCCCATGTTGTTTGGGCCCTCTTTCGCGGGCGAAGTCTGGAGTGAATCCATCATCAACGAGGGCGAGTTTGAGAACTACGGTTTTTACGCCGATGTCGAGTACGCGCTGAATGATCGTTTATCTCTTACTGCGGGCTTGCGCTATAGCGAAGATACCAAGAAGTTTAGCTGGTTAATTCCACCCACAACTTTTTCCGACCTTCGCCCAGGTGTCAGTAACCAAATTTTCACCGACGCCTCTGGGGAATACGCTGGGGCCGCCACAAGTCCCACCATTGCGAAGGACAGCTGGAGCAAGACAACTGGGCGGCTGGTGGCCACTTTTCGCTTGAGTGAGCAACTGATTGCCTATGGCTCTGCGTCCACCGGCTATAAAGCTGGAGGCTTCGACTCCCTTGCTATAAAAACTTCAGAGGAACCGCTGCAGCCAGAGAATTCAGAGCAATATGAGCTCGGTCTCAAGGGAGATTTGTTTAATCAAAAACTACAAATTCAGTTGGCGCTTTTCGATTTGTCAGTGGATGGTCGACAGCGGTCGGTAGAAACTCGTCCACCCGGCCAAGACAATGCGATTCCTACCGTCATTAACGTCGACTCGTCTGTTCAGGGGGTAGAGCTAAACTTAAGCTGGTCAATTACCGAGTATCTCTTGTTTACGGCACTAACCACCTACCGAAGAAGAGAATAAATCAGGGGAGTTTTACGATGCCAGAGGCGAGCTTACGCGTTTTGATAGTAGCGCGGACACGGCGGGCAACTACACGCTCACCCTGAACTGGCGGCCCAAATTGGCTGCAGGAAATTTGCTGGTACGCGGTGAGTACATTTACGCCGAAAACACACGCGACGCAGACGACGCCAACTACAATCCCGATTTTGAATCGATTAGCGGATATACCGATGATAGCCGCTTGGTAAATGGTCGCATTGCCTGGAGTCACCCGAAGGACCGCTGGGAACTCGCCCTGTGGGGACGAAACCTTACCGATGAAGATCGCCTGAGCGGTATCAGCCAAACGACCGTAGCGGTGTTTGGAACACCGATCATTCGTATTTTAGACCCGCGAACGTGGGGTATCGAAGCCATTTACCGTTTTTAAAGGGCGCTGCCATTTACGCCGAAGTGGCTTACACTGTTGTCGTAAACAGGACCCCGGGGGGGAGGACCTATGAACATTGGAACGAGCCGCTTGCTAGCTTTAATCCTTGTGGCATTCGCGTTTTGGGGTTGCGGTGAAACCGGGAACTCAACCAATAACGTAAGCGACCGTGCTCAGGCATCCCAAGCACTACTCAACCCTGAACAAGTCGGTGCAAGTGACTACGGATCACAATGCCTTTCTTGCCATGGCGCCCAAGGTATTGGGCAAGAATCGCTCCAAGCTCCTGCATTAACTTCCCTGGACCCCGTTTATATTGCGCGTCAGATACGTCACTTCCGAGATGGGGTACGCGGTGCACACCCAGAAGACACCCACGGATCTATAATGGCCGCCAGCAGCGTCGGGCTCAGTGACTCGAGCATTGCTGATCTGGCCGGTTATATCGACGCACTGCCTAATGTTTTGCCTGCCGCCACCATTAAAGGCGACGTTGCTCAGGGCGAGGATTACCACCTTAACCTGTGCTCCGCTTGTCA
>JAQXAF010000122.1 GCA_029253085.1 Luminiphilus sp.
TGATGCATGACGGGGCTGTGTAGCCACTTTGATAGCCAGGGTGGGTAGTGAAAAGCCACGTGGTAATGCCTAAAAGATCCGTTAAATCCAAACAAAAGTGAGAAGAAGCCAATATTGAAAAGCGTAGCCTGCGTAATGCCATCGACAAAAATCCAGCCAAACAGTCCGCCCGCAAGACCGTAAGCCACTGCGGCCCCCACGGCATAAATAGGCCCCTCAATAAAATGTTCGCGATAACGGGTCAGAGGCGTAAGTACCTCGGCGCTGTGGTGAATTTTGTGAATGGCCCAAAGGGCTGGAATCTTATGCTCACAATAATGAATGAGATAGAAAATGGCGTCGTAGATAAGCAACGTGACTAAGCTATAAAGCACCATCCAGGGGGTGGTGGAAGTTAACTTTGGACTGCTTTCAAAGAGTGTATCCAACACGGCGATGACAGACTGCTCGGTGGCAGGCGCCAGGAGAACCAGCACAGGGGCTACCCAGAGCGGCCTGAGAAATCGTTCAAAGATGTAAAGGGCAACATCAACCCTTGCGGACACGTGGGTATAAATATCTTTCGGTAGTAGGAACTGCAAAAGGGTGGTTTTTCGTTCGCGCCCGCCAGCATTCTTGGCGCCGTGACCTCGGCGTGCTAGCCAAATGCCTGTGGCGAGCACACCTGTGAGAAGCAAGACTGGCCATGTCAGATCTCTGGGTAAGTGTGTCGAAATTAACTGCCAAGTTTGGTTGGCAAGTTCGGTGATTGGGCCCAGTGCCGGGTCGTCGGTAATGTTCACAAGCTCGTTTCGAATTCTGTCGTTGGTATTATCATAGTGGCGCTGTTACTCGGAGTGATCATGCTGTGCAGGTAGGTTCGCACTAAAAGGGTTACGAGGGTTCAGGAAGCTAAATATTTCAATGTCCCCGTTAGCTTAACGTCTTAGTGACCGGCTCGAAGACGCGGCGCCGCTAATTTTCGTAGGTCTCGTAGACCACCAAATGCAGACGAGTAATAGAACCTGAACAAAAAGTCTAATGCTTAGGGCTGGTTCTGAAACATCGGGAAAAAGCTCGGGGTGCATCCACATATGAATGTTGGCAGGGGTAACTGCCAGGGTAAGAATCATCAGACAGTTACCCGCCAGCAGCCGTGTTTTTGGAATCAGCACGCCCAGAGCGCCCAATATTTCCAACACACCACTGAGGTACACGATTTCAAGATGCCATCCTATATATGGCGGCATAATGTTGACGAAAAACTCAGGGGAGGTGAAATGGGAGATACCGCCAATCATGAACCAGAGAAAAACAAGACCTAACCCGACAAACTGCCACCTAAACATGTTTTTTCCGCCACCGATTGCGATCCAATACAGTACCGCAAATATTGAGTTCGGTCATACGCCTGTTCGACTCGTCACCAGTGTCAAGGTGTGCCAAAGTCAGTGTTGTTAGAAAACCACCGTCATGAAAAGTGGGTGCTACAGGCAACCGAGCCATAACAATTATAAATTGAGGGGGTAGCGATGACCGATCTTCTGACACTGTCGGCTGACGTCATTGACGGTAGGCTCGAGCTTGATCGCGCGGGCCCGCTCAATCGCATCAATCACGAGCTATCGGAAATCAATGACAGCTTGGCAGTCGTTGAAGCGTTCTCCCACTGCATTGTGTTCAAAACAGATGACGGTTTGGTGGCTTTTGATACCTCTAATGAGCACGGTGGACAGCGCTGCGTTAAGGCTATTCGCGGCTGGTGTGACTCGCGGTTTAACTCACTGGTTTTCACCCACGGCCATATTGATCACGTTGGAGGTGCGGGGGCCTTCATGGCAGATTCGGCGTCAGCAGAAGTGGTTGCTCACGAGAATGTCGCCCTTCGTTTTGAGCGATACCGGCTCACCAATGGCTATAACCACGTGATCAACGAGCGACAATTTGGGCAGTTCAAGCGAAGGGGCTACGACTTGGCGGGTGCCCGGCACTTCCTGCCCACTGCCACTCCCGAGCCACATCAAACCTATCAATCAACCCTCGATTTGGATGTGGGAGGCACCGCTTTTCAGTTACGCCATGCCCGGGGGGAAACCGATGACCATACCTGGACCTGGGTGCCTTCACAGCGCGCTATTTGCGCCGGTGATTTTTTTATTTGGGCGTTTCCAAATGCGGGTAATCCGCAAAAAGCTCAGCGATACCCTAGAGAGTGGGCCCAGGCACTCCGTGACATGGTGGCTATGAAACCCAAGCTGTTTCTTCCTGCCCATGGGCTGCCAATTGCCGGGGAAAGGCGCATTCGTCACGTTCTAACAAGCGTTGCCGAGGCTCTGGAGTCATTGGTGCAACAGACGCTCGAATTAATGAACGAAGGCGCTCGGTTAAATGATGTTGTTCATAGTGTGAAGATTCCAAGGGCGTCCTTGGACTTGCCGTGGATGGCGCCGGTCTATGATGAGCCTGAGTTTGTTGTGCAGAACATATGGCGCCTGTACGGAGGCTGGTATGACGGCAACCCCGCACATTTAAAGCCGGCGCAAGAGGCGCGGTTGGCCGTAGAAATGGCGCAACTAGCTGGCGGGGCGCTCACTCTAGCGCAGCGAGCACTCCACTATGTCGATGCCGATATTCGACTAGCATGTCATCTTGTTGAGATGGCAGCGTTGGCGGAATCTGACAACACGGGTGTGCATGCCATCAGAGCCGAAGTCTATCAAAAGCGCAGAGAGGGTGAGACTTCCCTGATGGCAAAGGGGATTTTTGGCTCCGCAGCCAACGAATCAAAAGCAAAGCTCGTAGAGCCATCTTGAAGGCGTATTCCGTGACCGTTAGCGGGGCTGTACCGATTAATGGATGAATTATGTGTTTTAGGGGGGGCGATGGCTCTTGCAGATTTACTCGTGGTCGCGGTAATTCTGGGGCTAGGCTGGGTGTTGTGGCATCAAGACGAAACAGCAAACTGGCGGGATTGGGCGATTAAATATCTTCTGATTGGGGCATTGTTATTTGGGCCCTACTTTTTCCTTGATGAATTGCAGAGCTATTGGCGTTCGTCGCCCGACGGACCCATTAATATCGAAGTTGATTGGTGGTGAGCGCTGTCTAATGGGCGGTCGCTGACAACATAAGCAAGCTTATATACAAGAGCCCAAAAACGATCTCAGCTCTTCTAGGCTCCACCTTGTGTCCGTGAATGACCCCTCTTGAGACAACCCACCAGGCCCAGCCCATGCTCAGTACTATGAGTGGGAAGTCGCTGAGTACTTGGCTGATGGGGATAAAAACGGAAGCGGAGGCTGATACGTGAAAGCTGTCACCAAAGTCGCTCCGGCTGCCTAGGCTCTGGCATAGAACATGGATAATGCCCGCCATAACAAAAGTGCCTAATACCGCGACCATAGGGCTAATAATTAAGGTAGGAATCAGCCCCAGCGAACCGCTGAGCATTGTGTCGCCGCCCATAACGATGGCGAGCACTACGCTAAGTGTGCCCATGATGGCGGCATAAACGGTGCCCTCGCCAAAGTCCATGAAGTCATCGTTGCAGGTAAAGTAAAGGTGCGGTTGCAGCAGTATGGCTGCGCTGCGGTCAATAACACGTCTAACGATCACTTCCGGTGCTCCTATCAATAGTGATTTCGGAGGTTAGCGTGGCGATGCACTCTTGTCGCGCTAACATTTTGCATGACCGCGCGATCGTGCCATGCTCGGCAGATCATTTGAATGGGAGATGAGTGTAATGTTCCACCTGCGACGGATAATGCTGCTTTGTTTGCTGAGCCATATGCCCTGGGTTACGGCTGATCCTATCGCTATTGCTATACACGGCGGGGCGGGTACGCTAACTCGCGATTCTATAACGCCTGAGCAGGAGCGTGCTTACCTTAAAATACTCAACGCGGCTGTGCAGCAAGGCTATGACCGCCTGCGCGGCGGGGCCCAAGGTGCAGATGTTGTTCGCGAAGTTATTCGCGTAATGGAGAATTCCCCCCTTTTTAACGCAGGGCACGGAGCCGTTCTAACATGGGATGGTACGCACGAGCTTGATGCATCCATGATGCTGGGACAAAGCTTGGCAGCGGGTGCCGTCGCGGGCGTGACCCGTGTAAAAAACCCGATTGAAGCGGCTTATGCCGTGCTTAAACATTCACCCCATGTTTTATTGTCGGGATCGGGCGCCGATAGATTCGCCGAGCAGCAGGGCCTGACCATGGTTGAGAATAGCTATTTTTCAACGCCCAGACGCGTCAAAGCCCTTGAATCGTTTCGGCTGAAGCATAATGACAAAAACGCTCAGAGTGGTGACGAAAAATTTGGCACCGTCGGGGTTGTCGTCTTGGATGCTGCGGGTAACTTGGCGGCTGGCACATCTACCGGTGGCATGACGGGAAAGCGTTGGGGAAGGATTGGTGACTCTCCACTGATTGGGTCGGGGACTTATGCCGATAATCGTAGTTGCGCAGTATCGGCCACAGGGCATGGTGAGTTTTTTAT
>JAQXAF010000015.1 GCA_029253085.1 Luminiphilus sp.
GAGATGGATAAGCTGCGCGTCATCAAAGATGAACAGCTACAGTTAGTCGATATTCATGGGCTGAGTGAGCCGGACAGCCCGGTCGACAAAGACCAGTTACTCCGCGTGCTCCACTTGGAGCGCGATGGGCAAATGGTCACCGGCATTGAGGCCAACGTTGCCGCTTGGCAGCACACCCGTTACGGGGTGCTATGGCGGTGGATGACCTGGCCTCTCATTCGTCCCATTGTGGAGCTCGCCTACAATCGATGGGCGCGCTGGCGCTACGACCGACTCTACAAGGCGGAGCCGTAACCTATGAGCAACTGGACCGCAGAAGAGCTCGAAGCATTACCCAGTCGGTATCGAGGCAATTTAATTAATGGTATTGCTGGGTTTAAACCCGCCTTACTGGTGGGAACTGCCGACAGACAGGGGCTAAGCAACCTCGCGGTTTTCTCTGGCGTCTTTCATATTGGTGCCAGCCCACCTGTGCTGGGATTAATCATAAGGCCCTGCCCAGAGGGCACTGAACGTCATACCCTCGATAACATACTGGCAACTGAGGTATTTACCCTCAACCATATTACCGAGCCCATGATACCGGCCGCTCATCAAACCTCAGCACGCTACCCTCGAAGCGACTCCGAGTTTGACGCAACTGAACTCACTGAAGAATGGATTCCCGAGTTTGCTGCGCCAGCCGTTAAAGAATCACCCGTGAAGCTCGGGCTCTCACTCATCGAACACCAGGTGCTCGCTGTGAATCAAACGCACTTACTGATCGCAGGCGTGCAATGGCTGCAATGCCCTGCCTCTGGAATTCGAGACGATGGCTCGGTAAATCTTATTGACCTCGATACGCAAACGGTTTGCGGTTTGGACAGTTACCACGGGGTCAAAGAGGGGCAGCGATTTGCCTACGCTAAAGCCGATCGAGCGACACAGGCTTTAACTTGAATCAAGTAATCATGGCTCTGGCACTGCACGCGATCAAACGTATTCCTAGGCCAGCTCCTTGCTAAAAGCCACCGACACCCATACCCGCGCACTGGATAAAAAGCAGCGTCTTAAGACAATATGGCGAACACCGTCGTAGGGCAGTATTGAACAAATCTTAAGGCCGATATGATTTCTGGAACTTTCCCAAAGCGCATAGGTCATAGTGGTGTAATATTTGCCGTCCACTCGCTGCATTGATTCAGGAAAAGTCATGACGACAGAAACAGACCGCCCCCTACCCTCACAAAAGTCCAACACTGGAATCATTCTCGCAGGGGTGGGCTTTGTCGTTCTGTGTGGCGTTTTATATTGGGGGTTCATGCAGGAGAAGCCAGCTGCCACGCCAGAAGAGCCTGCAGTGCTGCCAATCGCTCTACCGGTTGTCACTCCAGAAGTCGTTGTCATTGAGCAGCCATCAGCGCCTACCAGCGAGCCCGCTCTTGAGCCTGAAGCCGCGCCCGCTGAAGCCGTTGAAACTATAATCGAGGCCCCTACAGTAACGCTGTCGGAAAGCGACGCGGTCATTAGCGAATTTTTGCCGCAGCTAAACAGTGGCATGCTTGGTCAACAATTTGCCATGAGCAGTAATGGCCTAGAACGCGGTGTTGCCATCGTTGACAACCTTCGCATGGGTAACGTGCCCTACAAGCTGCTACCCGTGGGCCGTCCCGGTGTAAAATTTCCGTTTCAAGATGACGGTCTTGCCGTGACCCTTGATCCTGCGGGGTTTGAGCGCTATGACGGTCTCGCCACCACTGTGGCAGGGATTAACGTAGCAGCAACAGTCACCCTCTATGGGCTACTTTCGGTTGTACTTGAAGAGGTATGGGCAGGCCTTGGTTACGGTGACGCCACGTTTGATGACGCCGCACTGGGTGCCCTCAATATGATTTTGCTCGCACCCGCCACAGACCTCGGGGCACGCTTGTTCAAAGACGAAGCCAATTGGCGCTATGAAGACGATAGCTTAGAAACCCTACCCGCCCTGCAAAAACAACTTATGCGCATGGGTCCAGCCAATGCTGAAAAAATTCAGGACAAAGCTCGCGAGCTTCGCGGGGCGCTTCTTGATCGCAATACCTAAATCGGCACTCGCCGTTAGGGTTAGTTCTACCAAGGGTTGTCACATGTCGGTTAATACAACTGCAGGGCTAAAGTCGCTTAGCGGACAGCACATCAGTGCTGCTCGAGCCCGCGGCAATTAATCGCAGCCAAAGGCTCTCCGGGTTAATCAAAATTACCGCTGGTGTCGTTGATCAGCCCCATAAAATGATCTGGCTCAAAGCCTCGATACTGCATGAAGCGTGCACGCTTACCCCATTCGCGGCGCCGCTCGTCAGCGTTAGGCTCATTGATCGGGGCTGGGAATTTCTTGCTGTACACCTGTTGTGCCTGTCGAAACCAATCGACCTCTAAGTCAGCAAGGGCCGCGCAGTCTTGCCAGGAGTTTTTGATCCCCTTACTACGCAGCTCTTGATCAAGCCGCCGTGGCCCAATTCCCTTATTGACCAGCTGCCGCACCATGGCCGCTGCAAACCGCGTATCGCTCAGTAAATCTTCGTCGACGAGCCGTTGTAACTGTTCCGTCGCAATAGTTTCAAAGTCTTCTTCACGCCCAAAGCGACGCTTTAGTTTCAACCTCAACTCATCGACACCATGCTCACGCCGAGCCAATAAATCCATAGCGGCCCGGCGCACATCGGTTGGGTTCAGAGGTGATTCCAAGTCGCTTACTCGGCAGAAGCCTCTCCACTCTCAATTGGCGCCGCTTCTACGACAGCCAAAGGCATTCCCATTGTTTGATGACGAATCTGGCTCTCAATTTCATTGGCGATATCGGGGTGCTCTTCTAAAAACCGAGAGGCATTCGCTTTACCTTGCCCAATTTTATCGCCCTTATAGGCATACCAAGCGCCGCTCTTATCCACCAGATTGAGCTTAACGCCCCAATCAATTACCTCGCCCATGTGGTAGATGCCCTCGCCATACATAATCTGAAATTCAGCCTGCTTAAAGGGCGGTGATACTTTGTTTTTTACCACTTTGACTCGAGTTTCGTTACCGACAACCTCGTCGCCGTCTTTGACCGCTCCAGTTCGACGGATATCGAGACGAACCGAGGCGTAGAACTTCAGCGCGTTACCACCGGTGGTCGTCTCAGGGCTGCCAAACATAACGCCAATTTTCATGCGAATCTGGTTAATGAAAATAACGAGACAGTTCGTTTGCTTAATGGCTCCCGTCAGTTTTCGCATCGCCTGACTCAATAGCCGGGCCTGCAAGCCCACATGAGATTGTCCCATCTCACCTTCGATTTCGGCTTTGGGAGTCAATGCTGCCACAGAGTCGACAACCAAGACGTCGACTGCGCCCGATCGAACCAACATCTCGGCAACCTCAAGAGCCTGCTCACCGGTATCGGGCTGCGAAACAATCATGTCGTCTACTTTGACCCCCAACCGCTCGGCATACTGCGGGTCGAGCGCGTGTTCAGCGTCAATAAAGGCCGCTGTGCCGCCTTTTTTCTGCGCTTCCGCAATTACTTGCAGCGTCATAGTGGTTTTACCCGACGACTCCGGACCGTATATTTCGCAGATGCGCCCTTTGGGTAAGCCACCAATCCCGAGGGCAATATCCAGCCCCAAGGAACCAGTAGAAATAGATGGGATAGCCACCCGCTCCTGATCACCCATTCGCATGACAGTACCTTTACCAAACTGTCGTTCAATTTGCGCCATTGCAGCGTCAAGTGCCTTCGCTTTGTTGGGATCCATGCGTTTATCCTCAGGTTAAGACTTAAATTCAAACTACTGTATGTATATTCAGTGTTTTTGTGTTCAGATGCAACCTACTTTAACGCTTATCCTCCGGCTAAAAACTATCGTCAGTGAACACATGTCGTTATTGGCGACAGGTTGACGTCAGATACGATGTTCCTTCACCAAAATGCGCCAATCGGGCGTTCCGACCACGGCTGTGCAGGGCCAGCCCGCTCCAACACTCACAAATCAACTCAATCAGACCGGCTATCGCGCGGCTCAAAAAGCCCTAAGCACGCCTCGACGGTGCAGACGCTTGGAAGCCGAAAAGCCCTATAGGTAACATTGCACCGTTGGATTAGTCGTATCTCTGATCGCCTACTGCGAGCATAGGCCGTAGAATATCGTTACTAACCAAATTCACGACTCATCGGACCCATTTAACAACCATGTCAGAATCCTCCCCACATACACCGATGATGCAACAGTACCTGGCCATTAAACGCGACCACCCCCATGAACTGCTGTTTTATCGCATGGGTGATTTTTACGAGCTTTTTTTCGACGATGCCAAGGTAGCGGCAGAGGCTCTCGATATTACTTTGACCGCCCGGGGAAAATCAGGCGGCCAGCCAATTCCTATGGCGGGAGTTCCTTATCACGCTGCAGAAAATTATCTAGCGCGCCTCGTGCGCCACGGATTTGCGGTCGCCATTGCCGAGCAAATTGGCGATCCCGCCACCAGTAAAGGGCCCGTCGAACGCAAAGTAACTCGAATCGTGACCCCTGGCACGCTGACAGATGAGTCACTGCTTGATGCCCGTAATGACGCACTGCTACTTGCGCTTCATCATGAAAATGGACGCTCGGGGCTCGCTTGGGCCGATATTTCCAGTGGACGCTTTCTCATCACCGAAGTTAGCAGCACGGAAGCCCTTGCCGCCGAACTTGAGCGACTGTCCCCCGCGGAGATCTTGGTGGCAGAGGGGTGCTTTCACCCCGGTGTGGAGGGCCGTAGTGGCGTGCGATACCAACCGCCCTGGCAGTTTGACACAGCGGCTGCGCGACGGGCTTTGAATACGCAATTCCAGACTCAGGATCTGCGAGGGTTCGGCTGCGATGATCTCGACGTAGGCCTTGCAGCTGCCGGGTGCCTACTCGATTACTTGAAGGACACTCAGCGCGGTAACTTGCCGCATATTCGAGGCATTCGCGAGGAAAAACTTACTGACACGGTGCTTCTAGACGCTGCGACGCGGAGAAATCTTGAAATCGATCGCAACCTGCAGGGCGGTGAGGAGCACACCTTGTTTTCGGTTTTTGCGACCACTGTTACAGCCATGGGTACCCGCCACTTACGCCGATGGCTGCATCGACCCATTAGTACCCTTCCCGAGCTGACCGCCAGACAGGGGGCGGTACAGGGGCTTATTAAAGACTACCGTTTTGAGTCCGTACGCAATTTACTTAAAGCGGTTGGCGACGTTGAGCGCATCTTGGCACGGGTTGCCTTGGGCTCTGCGCGCCCCAGGGATCTTACCCGCCTGTGCGATAGCCTGGCCGCCCTGCCCCAGCTGCGCGTAGAGCTCTCGGGTATTGATACAGCGCAGTCCCAACGCCTTGCGGAAACTGCCGAACAATTAGGCGATTACCCTGATTTAGTAGCATTGTTGTCCACGGCACTGATCGAGAACCCCCCCGTTGTGATTCGGGAGGGGGGCGTCATCGCTGACGGTTATGACGAACAGCTCGACGAATTGCGCAATATCTCGCGCAATGCTAGCGAGTACCTCCTTGAAATTGAACAGCGTGAGCGAGAGGCTACAGGACTCAATACATTAAAGGTGGGTTATAACCGCGTCCACGGTTACTACATTGAAATTTCCCGAGCGCAATCTGACGCCGCACCCGATACCTATGTGCGAAGACAAACACTCAAAAACGCCGAGCGGTTTATCACTCCGGAACTCAAGGCTTTTGAAGACAAGGCCCTTTCGGCTAAATCTCGAGCCCTCTCCCGTGAAAAATATCTTTACGAAACCTTGGTGACGCAGCTGCAGCAGCAGCTCGCGCCATTACAAACGTCGGCTGATGCACTGTGCAATCTCGATGTCTTCGCCTGTTTTGCCGAACGGGCATTGGCACTAGACCTCGTTTGCCCAGAGTTCACTGACACGTTGTTGCTCGACATCGAGGCCGGCCGCCATCCAGTTATCGAGCAGGTACTCGAGACACCGTTTATTGCCAATGGCACCCGGCTCGATGCACAACGACGCATGCTCTTGATTACAGGCCCCAACATGGGCGGAAAATCGACCTATATGCGGCAGACGGCCCTCATCGCCCTGCTGGCCCACGTCGGTGCTTTCGTCCCAGCAAAACAGGTTCAGTTATCCCCAATCGATAGAATTTTTACCCGCATAGGCTCATCAGACGATCTGGCCAGCGGCCGCTCAACGTTCATGGTGGAAATGACCGAGACTGCCAATATTCTGCATAACGCAACGCCGAGAAGCCTTGTCCTCATGGATGAGGTTGGTAGAGGAACCAGTACTTACGATGGCCTGAGCCTGGCCTGGGCGGCGGCAGTTGCGCTGGCGACACAAGTCCGTGCATTTACGCTCTTTGCCACCCATTATTTTGAACTCACCCATTTGCCCGAGCAGCACGATGCCATGGCCAACGTTCACTTGGACGCCACAGAGCACGAGGACCATGTCGTTTTCATGCACAACATTCAAGAAGGCCCCGCCAACCGAAGCTTTGGTTTGCAAGTGGCTAAACTCGCCGGAGTGCCAGACAGTGTGCTCTCCCTCGCCAGGGACAAACTCAAGCAGTTGGAAACCGGAAAACTACAGGTAGAAACCGTCACACCGCCCTCTCAAAACGATTTCTTCTCAACTCCTGACACGCACCCGGTGATCGAAAAGCTGCAAAATTTGAGTCTTGATGAACTCTCACCTAGGGCCGCACTGGAAATTCTGTATGAACTGCGCAAACAGTTGTAACGCGCGTATTTCAAATCGACGCAGAAGGCCGTATCCTTGCGTCGGACCAAATGGAGATGAGCAAGCATGACCTTTGTAGTTGGCGAAGACTGTATTAATTGTAAACATACCGACTGTGTTGAAGTATGCCCCGTGGACTGTTTTTACGAGGGCCCCAATTTTTTGGTGATACACCCGGACGAGTGCATCGACTGTGCGCTGTGTGAACCTGAGTGTCCAATCGATGCTATCTACTCGGAAGATGAACTCCCCGCAGGTCAGGAACAATTTCTCGCCTTGAATACCGAGCTCGCAGACATCTGGCCCAATATCACAGAGAAAAAACCCGCGTTAGAGGATGCCGAGGCGTGGACAGGAAAATCTGATAAATTGCCTCTACTGCAGCGCTAGTTAAGCTACTCGTTCAATACCCAGAGCACGTTACAGCTGCGTGGCACGTGCCGGTGACAATTTTTTAAGGCGCTTTGGGCTACCGCCTGGGTAGCAGGCGAAGGGGGTCAACTGGCTGCCCCTTCCTACGGATCTCAAAATGCAGCTTTACCGTGTCGGTGCCACTACTGCCCATCCGAGCTATTTGCTGTCCCGCATTGATATTTGTACCTTCAGCCACCAACATGACGTCATTGTGTCCATAGGCACTCAGGAACTGCTCGTTGTGTTTGATGATCAATAGCGCGCCGTAACCCTTCAAGCCTGTCCCTGCATAAACCACAACACCCGCGGCGGTCGCATAAACCGGATCGCCACGCTGACCCGCAATATCGATACCTTTATGAAGTACCGCTGAATAAGCGCGCTCTACCGGACCCTTACCTGGCCACAACCAACGCGTCACAGGACCCAGTTTTTGCTGATTGCCTTGAGCCACAGGGTTGGCCTTGGCAGTCGGTGGCTTATCGGCAGCTTGAGACGGCGTTGCCGCCTGCGCTTGAGCCTTTACTGTGGCCGCAGGTTTAGATGGCAGCTTTTGTTGTGCTGATGGCTTTGATATCGAGGATGGCTTTGGTTTCGACTGGGGCTGCGGCGCAGCCTTGACCTCAGACATAGAGGTTACCTCGGCGGTCGTTTTAGCAGTAGTTGTAGTCGCTGATCCGACGCTTGCTCCCAACACCGCAGCTGTTACCGGCGGATGCGATAAGGCAACCTCAGCAGCTTGATCGGCTACAGAGCCCGCGACGGGGTCAATGGTGCTCAGGGTTTGCCCCGGATAAATGAGATAAGGGGGCGTAATACTATTCACCCGAGCAAGCAGTCGGTAGTCGGCACCAAGGCGAAAAGCAATGGCATAGAGCGTATCGCCCTCTTCCACCGTGTAAGGCTTACCATGGTCAAGTGAGCCACCATAGTGTGGAGCCTGTGCCAACTCAGGCTTTACTGCGTCCCTCTTGCCCTCAAGGGCAACGCCCTGTCGGGTTTCGATAGGTGCCGGTGGATTATCCGCACAACCGAGGAGTAAAGTAGACGCGGTAAATAACAACCACAGCCGCGCGCCGCGCGGGTTACTAGGGCGCATCGGCAGTGCGAATCTTTTCTGATCGACCCGCCAACCCCTGCAGGGAAATAACCACGCCAGCGCCAAGTAACGCACTCAGGAAACAGCCCAGCAATTGACTGTCGCCCCCGGTGGCCTCGTAGTACATCGGTGAAACCGGTGCCGTCTGAGTGGGGCGAGCCCGTCCCTCGCTATCAGTAGTGGTCTGCAGTACCTGCTGCCATGGCCATAAAATGACTAAGGACCCAAGTAAAAATCCTACTAGGAGTGCCATCGTGGCGGCGCGTGCGCGAGTCAAAACGAAACTTAGAAATCGACTGAAACTTAGCAATCCAACACCGCAACCCGCTGCAAAAATCAGTAATGGAATAACCTCTCGATCGGCAACAGCAGTAATAATTGGTCCGTACATACCAAGCAGCAATAAAATAAAACTGCCTGAAATTCCGGGCAAAATCATTGCGCAGATGCCAAACAAACCCGCCACAAAAAAACCCGTTAAATGCTGGGGGAAACTCACACTCGGCCCTAAACCCAGCACCAACATAGCGACGACTCCTACCAAAGCCATTACGATAACCGTCGGCGTCAGGCGAGTAATTTCGGTGCGAATAAGTGTCAGACTCGATACTAGGACCAAACCGCAGAAAAACGACCAAACGAAAAGCGGCTGTGTTACCAGTAAGACTTTGAGCGTACCGGCCAAACCAAAAATCGCCGATGCGATGCCCAACATAAGTGGTAGCAAAAATGTCCCGTCAACATGACGCCATAAACCTGACCACTGTCCCTGCAACAACAAACGAACTGCAGCTGTGTCTACCGAGGTGACAGCCCCCAAGAGTCGAGGGTAAATCCCAGTGATTAACGCAACTGTGCCGCCTGAAACCCCGGGCACAAGATCGGCAGTGCCCATAGCAGCGCCCCGCAGAAAAATGCCCCAGCTCGAAGAGGCCATTATCGCTCGACCCCAGGCAGCATCGGTACAAAATTGACTGGCTCGACAACTTCAGTCTCAAAGCCCGACTCAACCGCGTGCACCACAATCAAATCCTGTTCACAGTTGCCCACGGGCATAATCAGACGCCCCCCCAAAGCCAGCTGCTCAAGCAGTACTGCGGGCACGATATCCGGCGCGGCTGCCGATAAAATCACGTCAAAGGGACCCTTGTCGGGCCAGCCCGCCAGACCATCACCAAATCTCAGCTGAACGTTACGCAGACGTAAATCTCTAAAACGTTTGCGTGAACGATCTGAAAGACCTTTGATTCGCTCCATCGCGAAGACCTCTCCCGACACTTGCGCCAGTATCGCGGTTTGGTAGCCCGAGCCACTGCCAATTTCAAGCACCTTTTTGGGTGTGCCATTTGCCAGAGCGAGTTCGGTCATTTTAGCCACAATATAAGGTTGTGACAGTGTTTGGTTCCACCCTATCGGCAGAGCCGTATCTTCATAAGCACGATGAGCAAGGGCTTCATCAACGAATAAATGTCTTGGGGTCGATCGGACAGCCTCGAGGACCTCAATCGATGTAATACCCTGCTCAACCAAGCGCTGCACCAGCCGCTGGCGCGTCCGCATGGAGGTCATCCCTATACCATCACGATCCACCACTCAGACCTCTGTGCCGGTCCGTGCCATCAACAAGGTAACCGCATGACAGGCGATACCCTCTTCTCGACCAATGTAACCCAACGTCTCTGTCGTCGTTGCTTTAACATTAACGGCAAGATGTGCTACGCCAAGATCACTTGCAATGTGGGCGCGCATGGCTTCGGTGTGGGGGGCTACTCTTGGTTTCTGAGCAATAATTGTAATGTCGGCGTTAACGACCTGCCATTGATGAGCGTCCAATAAAGTAACAACGCGCCGCAGCAGCCCGCGACTATCCGCATCCGCATAGGTCGCGTCGGTATCAGGAAAGTGTCCGCCAATATCGCCCAATCCAGCAGCCCCAAGCAGCGCGTCGCACAGCGCGTGCAGCACGACATCGCCATCGGAGTGGGCCACTAAACCCGCGCTGTGAGCGATTTTTTCACCGCCCAAAATGACATGGTCCCCAGAACCAAAAGCATGGACGTCAAAACCGTGTCCGATACGCATCATGTTCGCTTCACCGCCCACGTTTTTAAGTAGTACTCCGCCACCCTCAGGTCATCAGGCACTGTCACCTTCAGATTGCAGGGAGGGCCTTCAACAACCTGCACATCATACCCCGCTTGCTCCATCGCACTGGCCTCATCAGTCACGGGCAGCCCCTTATCTAAAGCCTGTTCAAGGGCAGTAGAAAGCTCAGACCAGCGAAACATTTGAGGGGTTTGAGCGCGCCATAAGCTCTCTCGATCAAGAGTTTCTTCAACTCGGTGGTCTCTTCCAACGCGCTTAATCGTATCACTGACCCGTTGTGCCAAGAGTCCCCCAACCCCCCCATCTTTTATGGAATCAACAAATCGCTGTAAATCTGTCAGGGGCAAACAGGGTCTGGCTGCATCGTGCACCAGCACCCAGTCATCCTGCGCTGCAATACCCGCAAGACTGCGCAAACCCGATAGCACCGAATCGGCGCGCTCTGCTCCCCCAGAAGCACGGCTTACTCTGGGGTCACTGAGACTCAAAATCTCATCAGCGCGGCGGTCGGCAGGATCTACTACCACGACAACCCCGCGAACATCAGGGCAAGCTAGCAGTGCACGCAGGGCATATTCAAGTATCGTCGTGCCGGCAATACGGAGGTATTGCTTGGGGATTTCTGCCGCCATACGCTGACCCGATCCAGCGGCGGGAACCACGGCCCACAAGCTACTCATGGTTGCTGCGGCACCGGCTCCGATGGCTCGACGAACTGGTAGTAGGCTTCATCTTCTTTGACCAGGCCCAACTCCTCTCGTGCATGTTGCTCCACCGCCAAATGTCCATTTTGAAGTTCCAAGACCTGATGCGCTAAGCGATCATTGCGAGCCTTGAGTTCAGCAATACGCGCCTCTTCTATCACTATTTTTTCCTGCAGTCGTACGCTTTCAGCAATGCCACCATCACCAAACCAGAGCCGATATTGAAGAAACAACATCAGACCCAGCAGTACGACGGCTAAAATCCGCAGACGCATTAGCTTTGAGCAAACTCGTCGCGGCCGCGATACGGTGCCGTCAACCCCAACGCTGCCTCAATACGCAACAAACGGTTGTACTTGGCAACACGGTCAGACCGGCACAATGACCCGGTTTTTATCTGTCCCGCACCTGTGCCCACGGCAAGGTCGGCGATCGTCGCGTCTTCAGTTTCTCCTGACCGATGAGAGATCACCGCGGTGTAACCTGCGCTGCGAGCCATAGCAATGGCATCTAAGGTCTCCGATAGCGATCCGATCTGGTTAAATTTAATCAAAATTGAGTTGCCAATGTTTTCGCGAATACCGCGCTCCAATATTTTTGTATTGGTCACAAAAAGGTCATCCCCCACCAACTGAATACGATGTCCAAGCTTTTGAGTCAGGGTGGCCCAGCCCTCCCAGTCCGATTCATCCAGCCCATCTTCGATTGAAATAATGGGGTGTTGGTTGCACAAATCCCCCAAGTAATCGGCAAATTCGCTGCTATTGAACTGTCGCCCTTCGCCTTTAAGGTCATAGAGCCCATCTTTGTAAAATTCAGAGGCCGCACAATCGAGGGCCAGGGTAATGTCAGATTCCAGCTTGTAGCCTGCCACCTCGACGGCCTCGGCAATGATATCAAGCGCTGCCGCATTGGAGGGCAGGTTTGGCGCAAACCCTCCCTCATCGCCAACCGCTGTCGCGAGGCCTCGAGCGGACAACACTTTTTTCAAATGATGAAAGATTTCTGCACCCATGCGCAAGGCATCAGAGAAAGTACCCGCTGAAACCGGCTGAATCATAAATTCCTGTATATCGACATTATTGTCAGCGTGCTCACCGCCGTTGAGAATATTCATCATGGGGACGGGCATTGTCATCTGCTCATTACCGGACAGGTTCGCGATATGCTCGTACAGCGGAATACCTTTTGCAGAGGCGGCGACTTTAGCCCCGGCCAACGAAACAGCGAGAATGGCGTTAGCGCCAAATTCTCCCTTGTTCTCCGTGCCATCGGCCTCAATCATGCGCTGATCAATGCCCCGCTGATCACAGGCATCGTGGCCCAGTAACAGTTCACGAATGGGTCCGTTAATGTTGCCCACAGCATTCAAAACGCCCTTACCCAGGTAACGTTTCGGATCGTTGTCGCGTAATTCTAGGGCCTCTCGGCTGCCGGTGCTCGCTCCGGACGGCGCACAGGCGACTCCCACCGCGTCATTATCTAGGGTGACTTCCGCCATTACCGTGGGATTACCCCGTGAATCCAATACTTCGAAAGCACGTACGTCGACGATCTCGCTCACTGAGGGTTCTCCAGTTAGATTTAATTTATGGTGAGATGAGGCAAGGCTTTTGCCATCGTGTCGACGGCTTTAATTTGCTCGAGAAATGGCTCAAGTAGCTTCAAAGGCAAGGCACTTGGGCCATCGCACAACGCTTGGTCAGGCTCGGGGTGAGCCTCTAAAAACAAACCCGCAAGACCTATGGCCATACCTGATCGCGCCAATGACAGTACTTGCTGCCTACGGCCACCCGAAGCACTCTGCCCCGGGTCTCGACGCTGCAAGGCGTGGGTGACGTCAAAGATAAGCGGCAACCCGCCAGTAACGCGCTGCATGACACCAAAGCCAAGCATGTCGACCACAAGGTTGTCATAGCCAAAGTTGCTGCCACGCTCACAAAGCAATAGCTGATCATTGCCACACTCGCGAAATTTATCGACGATGTGGAGCATTTGTTCTGGGCTTAAGAATTGCGGCTTTTTTATATTTACAACAGCCCCGGTATTTGCCATCGCCTGAATCAGATCGGTCTGGCGCGCCAAAAAAGCTGGCAGCTGAATAATGTCACACACCTCCGCCGCCGCAGCGGCCTCCTCAGGGGCATGCACATCAGTCAGGATGGCAACACCCAGCGCACTTTTCACCGCGCCGAGCTGTTTAAGTCCTAACTCCAGACCCGGCCCTCGATACGACGCCACCGATGAGCGATTGGCTTTGTCGTAAGACGCTTTAAAAACCAAGGGAATCGACAAACGCTGACAGACCTCTTGATAATGTCCCGCAACATCTACCGCAAACTGCTCGCTTTCAAGTACGTTGATTCCACCAATAAGTACAAAGGGTAAATCATTGGCAAAATGAATATCGCCGGCAGAGACAATGATAGGGGTATCCGACATGTGTCAGCCCACGGCCTTTGGCACTGACTGCCCTTCAGTATGTCGCAGTGCAGCTTCAATATAGCTAGTAAACAAAGGGTGTCCCCCCCGGGGTCTTGATGTGAACTCCGGGTGAAACTGGCAGGCTAAAAACCAAGGATGCGAGGGTAACTCGACCATCTCGACCAGCTCACGGTCCTGTGACCAACCCCCGACGCGAAGCCCCGCAGCTTCAATCTGGGCTACGTAATTGTTGTTAATCTCGTAGCGGTGTCGGTGCCTTTCACGAATTTCGGACGTGCCATAGACTTTATGCGCGAGACTTCCCTCTACCAAATGACACGTTTGGGCGCCCAAACGCATAGTCCCACCTAAGTCAGACTGAGCATCTCGCTTTTCCATGCTGCCATCGGCATCCTGCCATTCGGTGATCAATGCCACGACGGGGTGAGGTGTTGTGGGCTCCATTTCCGAAGAGTGCGCCCCTGTGAGACCGCAGATATGCCGACCGTACTCAATCATGGCCATATGCATACCCAAGCAAATACCCAAAAACGGAATGTTATTTTCACGAGCGTAACGAACAGCTTCAATTTTTCCGTTGATACCCCGATCACCAAAGCCACCAGGCACCAAGATGGCATCAAGATTTTTCAGCAGCTCGACGCCCCCAGACTCAATATCTTCAGCGTCAATGTATCGAATGTCGACTTTTGCCAAAGTCTGAAGCCCCGCATGCTGAAGAGCTTCATTCAGGCTTTTATAGGCGTCGGCCAAGTCGACATATTTGCCCACCATGCCAACCGTAACGGTGCCTCGAGTTTCACTAAACTCCCTAGCAACGACTTCATCCCACTCTGAAAGATCAGCAGCCGGACTATCGAGCTGAAATTGCTCTAGCACGTAGTCATCAAGACCGTTGGCATTTAAGTTGCCCGGGATCTTATAAATAGAATCAGCATCAAGCAGCGGGATAACCGCTCGAAATTCTACATTAGTAAACAGGGAGATTTTACGACGGGCACCTTCATCGACATCGACAGCACAGCGGCACAGCAGCACGTCGGGCTGAAGACCGATTGAACGTAACTCTTTGACTGAGTGCTGAGTGGGCTTCGTCTTTATCTCTCCCGCCGTGGCAATATAAGGTATCAAGGTGAGGTGCATGAGCAACGCTCGAGTTGGACCTAACTCCAGCTTAAGCTGGCGAACGGCCTCGAGAAACGGCTGGCTTTCAATATCGCCCGCCGTACCGCCCACTTCAACGACTGCCACGTCAGCACCGTTGGCGCCCTTAATGACTCTGCGTTTAATTTCATCGGTGACATGGGGAATAACTTGTACTGTGCCACCCAAATAATCACCCCGGCGCTCTTTGCGCAGCACCGCATCGTAGACACGTCCCGTGGTGAAATTATTGCGCTTGGTCATGGTCGTTCGGGTAAAGCGCTCGTAATGACCTAAATCTAAATCGGTTTCAGCACCGTCATCGGTCACGAAGACCTCGCCATGCTGAAAAGGGCTCATGGTTCCGGGATCAAGGTTGATATAGGGGTCTAGTTTGAGAAGAGTGACCTTCAGCCCCCGAGCCTCCAAAACGGCGGCGAGCGAAGCCGCAGCAATACCTTTGCCTAGGGAAGACACTACCCCACCTGTAACAAACACATAACGCGTCATGCCGACCACCGTTGCAGGGGCGAACCCCAAGAGGTTAAAGCCGTTGGTGCCAGTGCCCTAGGGGCCAAAGTCACCTGAACTCAGATGGGAAATTAGTCTACCATCTAGGCGCCTCGCACTCAATTCCAAGGTGAAGGTTTAATCGGTTGCCACAGGGGCAAAAGCCGCTCCAAATTACCCGCCCCCCCCTCTTTTAGCTCCCACAGTGGGCCGATAACCGGTATGTATGACGTGGTGCCGTTGCGAGCGAAAATTGGCAATCTCGGACGCCACCAGGGCGGAATATCGTGGGCCTGACACAAAGTTCCAAAGTCCCGGGTATGCTCGCCGTCCACCCGAAAACGCTCGCCCGAAGTACGGTAGCGCACCGTGACTGCCTCTCCGCGATAAAAACCTCTGCTTTCAGGTGCAGGTGTCCAGCTCACCGTACCCCAAGTACCTTCATGGACCTCGCCTGCGACCAAGGTTGCTGACAACTGGGCTTGTTCAACAAAGTAAGGGGTAAAGCAAATCAGCCCACGCCAAGCCCGCAACATACCCCGCCCCACATCAATCTCAGGGCAGCGATCTGCCCGAGCTTCAAAGCACTGACGGATAAACTCAGTCAGGCGCGCAGCCGCAGGGACGTCCAGCACCAGCTCGGAGAGCCACCGGTGTAATGCATACGCCAACACCCGCCTACTATCCTGCGCGCTGTCCTTCAAGTGGTAAGTCAATGCCGGCTCACCCATAACATTCGCAGTCAGCGCCAGAGGCTGCGCATTATGCTGGCGTAAAAGCTCTGACTGCAGCTCAGTCGCTCGCTGTATAGCGTCACGATAACCCGGCCAACGCCGCTCTAATTTGGGAAGAATTTCTGTCCTGAGAAACCCTCTGTCAAAGCGAGCATCCTGATTACTCGCATCAATCACGTAAGGGATTTCTCTGCTGTCAGCCCAGCGCTTAATCACCGAGCGCGCCACTCCGAGTAAAGGGCGGGATAGACTCCCTTGCCCCAGTTCGCGCCGCCCGGGCATACCGGCTAGTCCTCTCGGGCCGGTTCCTCGCAATAAGCGCTGCAGGACTGTTTCGACCTGATCGTCAGCATGATGAGCCAGTAAAAGGACTTCATCAGGCTGCAACTCCTGCCGGTAAACGGCGTAGCGTGCAGTTCTAGCTGCGGCCTCAACGCCCTTACCTTCGTCAGTAGCCGGAGAGACTCGATAAACCGACAAATCGATTGATAACTGCTGACAAACGTTTTCGCAGAGTTTGACCCAGTTATCGGCTTCCGGAGTCAGACCATGGTGGACATGAACCGCACGCAGTAAGGGCCTAGCTTTTGGCCCCGCATGATCAAGCCACAAGCAAGCTAGGTGAAGCAGCGCCATGCTGTCACAACCCCCACTTAAACCCACCACCCAAGCACTGGCAGAAAGATCCCGCTCAAACTCAGGGGTTAGCTCATCGAATAGGGAGGTATCGCTCAGAGTCAGTTACCGTAGGACATAAGCCGCTGGTAACGCGCCTCCAGCATAACGTCTGTCTCCACCGAACATAGCCTATCGACATGCTCTACCAGGTGTGCCTTAACACGATGAGCCATTTCCACTGGATCCCGATGGGCGCCTCCCAAAGGCTCTCGAATCGTTGAGTCAACGATACCTAAATCTTCAAGCGTGGATGACGTTACCCCCATCGCAGAGGCTGCCTGGGGCGCAAATTCACTGCTCTTCCAAATAATATTGGCACACCCTTCGGGCGAGATCACAAAATAAGTAGAGTACTGCAGCATCGCAAGATGATCCCCAACTCCAATGCCCAGCGCACCCCCCGAAGATCCCTCGCCAATAACAGTGCACACAATCGGGGTGCGTAAACGCGACATAACCGCGAGATTTTGCGCAATGGCCTCAGAAATTCCGCGCTCTTCCGAGTCAATACCGGGATAAGCTCCGGGAGTGTCAATTAAGGTGATGACCGGCATTTTAAAGCGCTCAGCCATTTCCATTAGCCTAAGCGCCTT